>CAYZGB010000049.1:10860-13018 GCA_964477915.1 uncultured Melioribacter sp.
ACCGTGGGGAATAAATCGATCGAATTTAGTGAATTAAAACGAATGCTCTCGAAAATTGAAAAGCCGGGAATTTCGAAAGCTTACGGAGAAGGCTATACAAAAGCAATGATGAGATTAAAACCGAAGCTAAATACAATTACTCAAAACGGAGAAATCGCATTTTTGTTCAAGCCCGAAAATCCTTCCGATTCGGCATCGATGCCGAAAGTATTTTTTACGGTTAACGGGAAAAAAGAAAAAAGCGAAACCGTTGAAAACAAAGGTAAATGGAGTTGGAACGTTGTTAAAATCGGAAATGATGCAAAATCTGTTTACATCCGTGCCGAAGGTGAAAACATAAACGGAAAAGGTGAAGTTTATTTAATCACTTACGAAAAACCGGAAGGAGTTAAAGTAAGTTTTTCGGAAACATTTAACGAGATTATTCCACCAAGGCCCTTACCAAACGGAATAATTAAAGTTACAAGAAAAATAACAAAGGTAAATGTGAAATTTTAAAAAACATTGATTTAATTTTTTAGAGGTACAGATGAACCTAAGTATTGTTGATGTTATCATAATTATTGTTTACATACTTGCCGTTTTCTTTTCGGGAACGCTCGTAAAAAAATACATTAAAGGAATTGAAAGTTTCCTTGTGGCGGGGCGTTCAATGGGTTTTTATCTCGGCTTGATTTCTTTGATGTGTACCGAAATCGGGATGATTACCTACATTTATTATGCGGAGCTCGGATACAAAGCCGGATTTGCTGCGTTAGTTGTGGCTTTTCCGCCGGTTGTAGCGTACATTCTTTTGGGCAAAACCGGTTTCGTAATCAAACCGCTTTTGGAAATGAAAATATCTACAATTCCGGAATTTTTCTCACGTAAATTCAGTAACGGCGTACGTTTTTATATCGGCGTAATTATGGCAATTGGTGGGATTTTGAATTTCGGTGTCTTTCCGGGCGTTGAGGCTAATTTTATCAATATCGTAACCGGTGTTCCTCACGAATATATTTTGGTTACAATGGTTGTTATGCTTACAATCGTTTTACTTTACACTCTTGTCGGCGGAATGGTTTCGGTAATTGTTACAAATTATGTTCAGTACGCTTTGTTAAGTTTTGGAATGGTTTTCATAACGGTTTACGGATTACTTCACATCGGTTGGGATAATATTGTTACTGCCGTTTCAAATCAATTCGGCGAAAAAGGAATGAACCCGTTTTTCCCCAATGCACTCGATAGCCAATTCGGAATCGGATTTTTCGTTTGGCAATTTCTTCTTTGGGTTGCAATTCTCGTAGGTTGGCAGGCAATCTCGATGCGTCTTTTCTCGTCCGAAAGTTCCAAAACCGGGCAACGAATTTACACTTGGTCGGGTTTGATGTTTCTTTCCCGTGCGATTATGCCGATTTTCTGGGGAATTATGGCTCTTGCCGTTTTGGGAGGCGATGTAAATTCCCTTGATGCCCTTCCCTATTTTGTTTTGAAAGTTGTCCCTTCCGGTATTTTGGGATTGATTTTCGCGGCACTTCTTGCTGCTTCGATGTCAACTTACGCAAGTTATTTGCTCTCGTGGAGTTCGGTTGTTTCGCAGGATATTATCGGTGCTATTTACAAAAAAATCACGGGTGCCGAAGCAAGTTCTAAAAAGCAATTGACAATTAGCAGAATAACAATGGCGGCTGTAATGATTTTTATTATTTGGTGGTCGCTTTTCCACGATATGAAAGGTTATCTCTATTTTTATTTGAATATGACGGCAATGCTTTTTATTCCGGGAGTTTTGGCAAGCGTTACTCTCGGCTTGTATTGGAAAAAAGCATCGGTTTGGGGTGCGTATCTAGGAATTACACTCGGAGCAATTTTGCCACTGCTCTATTTGGTTTGGCCGGTTGAAGTTCAACAATACGCTTCGGAATTGGGCTGGGGCGGATTTATTGCGGCTTTTGCGGGAATGATTATCGGCTCTTATTTGGAAGGATTTTTTAAGAAAGAAAAAATTAGCGAGGAAATAGAATAATGTCTTGGGAAATTTTTTGGGAAACTACAATTTGGTTTTCGATTGTTACGTTCACATACCTTTCCGTTGTTGCTTTGATTAAAGGCGTTGCGGAAATGAAACAAATGTTCAAGCGAATGGAATAGTTCTACGAAAGTTGAAAGTTCGTAA
>CAYZGB010000050.1:0-12946 GCA_964477915.1 uncultured Melioribacter sp.
GTTCTTAAAGATTTCTCACCCCCTCTTCCGAAGTATCGGAATCGGGGTTCGAAAAGACATTTGGAACTGACCACGGACGAAGGACAACGGACTAAAAAATCACTTCGCTTCCAATTTAACTTTCAAATCGATTTGCTTGCCGTTTCTTAATACCGTAAATATTGCTTCATCGCCCGGTGAAAATTCTTTAAGCATATTCGAATAATCAAGTAAGTTGGAAACGCCTTTTCCATTTACTTTAACGATTATATCGCCTTTCAAAATTCCCGATTTTATTGCCGGAGAAGCATCGAGCATATCGGCAACTTTAACACCTTTGCCGTTGTAAGTAAAATCGGGCACAACGCCGCTTTTTACTCTTCGTTCTTTCTTGTTCGAAATATTTTTACTTACTTTCTTTTCCGCAGAAGAAATTTTCGAAGTTAATGGTTCGGGACGATTTGCAAGATAATCTAAAACCTCTTTCCCAACTGTGGCAATTTTTACAAGTCCGTTTTTGTCAATTTTATCAGGCGTATCCGTCGGTTTGTGATAATCTTTATTCGGTCCGCTAAAAAATTGCACAGCAGGTATTCCCTTGCCGATAAATGAAACTTGGTCGCTTGCATCGAGTTGTTGCTTGATTAAATCCGTTTTAATTCCGGTTACGTAATCCGTTCCCATAAAAATAAATTTCCATTCTCTTGCGGAATTGGAATTCAGAATCATAATCTTATTTTTGTATAGCCTCCCGACTGTATCGAAATTCAAATCCGCAATAATTTTATTGATTTTTATTGGTGCTGGAGGATAATTTACAAAATGCTTCGAGCCACGCAATCCGGCTTCCTCGCCTGAAAAAGCAACAAAATAAACGGGACGAAGCGGTTTGTAATTTTTGCCCAATATTTTCGCAAGTTCTAGAATTACAGAAATTCCCGAAGCGTTATCATCAGCACCGTAATGTATTTTCCCTTCGTTTCCTTTGTAAACATCGGGCCAGCCTAATCCGAGGTGATCGTAATGTGCGGAAACAATTAGCGGTGCATCTTTTAGGCTATCGACTGTTCCGGGAATAAATCCAATTACATTCGTAATCTTATAATTTTTCCCTTCTATTTTTTCATTCCAGGTTTGGAAATATTTTTTATTTCCGACACCGGGTTTTAGTCCGTATTCGATAAATTTTTGTTTTATGTAATTTGCCGCTTCGTCAAGTTCGGGCGTTCCAAGTCCACGCCCTTTTAATTTTGCGGATGCTAAAAATTCAATGTGCGAAAACATTCTTTCGGCAGAAAAAACGGGCTTAAGATAAGCAAGTGCTTTTTCCTTCGGTAAATTAACAAGCACTTTTTTATCGGAAAATTTGTAAACAAGCGGCGAGTTAACGCTTTCCCAAATTCCTTTCGCAATATTAGTCGGCTCGTTTCCTTCAAATGCCAAGTAACTGTATTTTCCGTAATGCGGTAGTTTTCTGATTAATCCGTCCGTAGCATCTTTGTTTTTCAAACCGAGCCAAACAATTACATTTTTGTCGTCTTGCGGATTTCGTATTGTAAAGACAAACGAATTGTTTTCGGTTTTAATTTCTCTTTTGCCGATTTTAACAACGTTATCCGAAATCTCGACCGAATATTTTTTTAGTGAATTATTAATCGTATCAATAAATTTATTCTTAAAACCAAATACCCAAACCGTTTTACCGGTTGGAATTTCCTCAATCGAATTATCCGAATCTATTTTGCCTTCTTTATGCTTTATCCAACTTTCTGCGATTTTTTTGTATTCTTCTAAATTCTCTGAACTTGAAGGAAGAACGCAAAGAACTTTTTCCGAACCGAATGCCTTTGTTAAAGCCGGTGCAATTTCTTCGGGCGATAATCTTCTCATTACATCGAATTGCGGATCAACCGCTAACTTAATAGGCTTTTCGTTTAGTTGAATTGAAAAATCTCCGGTTCTGTTTTTCAATCTAAAAGTTTTCTTAACAAAATTATTTTTTGCAAATGCAATAACGGGAACATCAATAATAAAAGGGTTTTCCTTTTGTGTTTGCTCTATAGTAAAATGAATTAAGTACTTTCCTTCGTTTTCTTTCAACGAAACATTTTTGAGATTTAACTTCGGTGCACCTTTCCGTTTTACCCATTGATTGAAAAACCAATCCAAGTCCTTGCCGGTAACGGATTCGAACGAATTTTTAATATCGTCAAAACTTGCACGCTTAAATTTGAAATCGCGATAAAACTTGCGGAAACTTTTTACAAAATTTTCATCACCGGTTAATTGCCTTAACATATGCCACATCATCAGCGTTTTGCCGTAACCGATTGCTTCGCTTGCGCCATCGTAACGGGACTCGAATTCGGACGGCGGGAAATCGTTTTTATCATTTACGTAATCAGTAAAGCGTTGCAATGCGGAACGTCGATATTCCGCACCTTGTCCGCGTTGTTCTTTAATTAGATGATCGGCCATATACGCCGTAATTCCTTCGCACCAATTCCCACCTTTGAAATCAACGTAAACGCTGTTTCCCCACCAATTGTGCAAAAGTTCGTGCGGATAAGACGAATGCAAAATAAACGGAAAGCGAATAATTTTTTCGCCAAGCAAAGTAAACGAAGGCATTCCGTAACCGGTTTCCCAAAAGTTTTCGACAAGTGCAAATTTTTTGTACGGATAAGGTCCAAGTAAGTTACGGTACATTTCCAAATATTGAGCGGTAACATCAAGATATTTATTTGCAAGCGCATCATCACGCGTACGCAAAAAAGCCATTGCGGTTACGTTTCCCAAAGGCTTTGAATATTCGTGAAATTTAGCTGCAATCAAAAATGCTTCTTCCTGCGGTTCGGGTGAATGCCAATATTTTTCGGACGATGTTTTAATTCGCTCGCCTTGGCTTACACAAATCCAACCTTCGGGCAATTGTGTGTGCAAATCAAATCCGAATAAATTTTTTCCGAAACGCGGGAGCCAATGTGAAGAGCCGGCAAGGTAAACTCCTTTTTCGCAAATAATTCCGGGCGATTGACTAAAACCGCGTTGGTAATTTTCTTCGCTTTGTTCAATTGGCGAATCAATTTTACCATTGTAAACAAAGATTACCGGCTTTTCGGTGTCTTTTATTTCAAGTAAATATTTTGCGATTACAAGTGGTTTTTCGTCGCGGTCGTGATCCATTCCTACATTTTCGCTTGTGGCGGATTTTTTAATTAATGTAATTTCGCCGTTTTCAATTTTTGTAACTTTAAGAGACGCATTTAAATCGAAAACAATTTCCTCATTGGTGTTTTCAGGGAATTGAACCGTGTCCGACACGGCAATAAACGATTTACTTGGTTCTACTTTTGCATTTATTTTGTGGTAATATCCTTGTGCTAGAATTTGGATTGTAAAAATTAGCGTTGCAAAAAAAATTATGCGTTTCATTATTCTTCTCCTTTTTAATCAATACAAAAATACGGAAAACAGAATTCAATTTTGCGAAACGGAATTATTATTTTATTTGCCGCTTATACGCTAATTATTTTCCATTTGGTCAAAACTGACTTTAAGTACAATATTTAATTAAAATATTTTTGTTCGTTCATTGAAAAAATTCTAAATTTATTTTTGTAAAAAATTTCTTTCTATTTATGATAAAACTCAAAGAAGTTACAATCAATAAATACAAGGTATTCACCGAACCCCAACAAGTTGTAATTGAAGACGATATTACTGCACTTGTAGGATTGAACGAATCGGGGAAAACCGCATTTTTGGAAACCTTGGCGAAATTAAATTATTTTGACGAAGACCCCGAGTTTGCGTTCAATCCGCTTACCGATTTTCCACGGAATGAATTAAAAGAATACGAAAATCAAATTGACGAAACCGAAGTGGTTTTGTGCAAATTTGAAATTGAAGGCGAATTGCTTGCCGAAATAGAAAAAGATATTGGGGAAGGCACTTTAACGGAACCATATTTTTATTACGGAGCAAAATATAATAATTGGCAAGTTTGGCGTGATTTTGAAATTAATATTTCATCTTATTTAACACACGTTTTAGAACCTTTTATTGACGATTTAAATATTAAAGAATTCATCAGTTCCGTAAACAACTTTGCCGAAATTTCCGAAAAAGCGGAAATGATTGAAAACCCACGTGCACGCAAGTTTATTCTCGAGCTTTACAATTACATTCTTTCCGAATCTTACAATTGGACAGACCCGCTTAAAGGCTACATTGCAAAAAAATGGTTTAAGCCGAACATTCCGCTCTTCTGGTATTTTGATGAATATTATTCATTGCCTTCGAGAATAAATTTAAATGATTTGCTCTACGAAAGTTCAAATGAAGACGAATCGCTTAAAACGGCAAGAGCATTATTCAAGTTGGCAAAAATCAATATTAGTGAATTGATTGAGGCTAGTAACTTCGAGCGATTTATTGCCGAACTTGAAAACACTGCGAATATCATTACTGAAAAGATTTACAAATATTGGTCAACAAATAATAATCTCGAACTTGAATTTGAAATTGAAGTTGAACGCTACGAAGAAGAATCTGGAAGATTTTTCAAAAACGTTCAGATGCACGAAACCAAGTTCTTGAATATCCGCATCCGGGATAAATTCAATCGTGTTTCGCTTCCTTTACACAAAAGAAGTAAGGGATTTAATTGGTTCTTTTCGTTTATTGTTTGGTTTAGCCAAATTGAAAAAAAATCTTCACAAACATTTGTTTTGTTACTTGACGAGCCCGGATTAAATTTGCACGCAGTTGCTCAAAAGGATTTGCTTACGTTCCTAAAAGATTTATCCGAAAATTATCAACTGATTTACACAACACATTCTCCTTTTATGTTAAGCAGAGAAGATTTAAATAGAATTCGTACAATAACCGATACCGAATCCGGTTCCGTAATTTCTACTCCCGAAAATGAAACGGATTTCGAAACACTGCTTCCCATTCAAGTATCGATTGGTTACGAAATTGCTGATAATCTTTTATTAAAAAAACGGAACGTTATTGTCAATCAAGTTGCGGAATTAGTTATTTTAGAGGCGTTTTCCGATTTTCTTAATTCAACGGAAGGATTGGGTTTACACAATGCAATTTCAATTACTCCGCTCGGGGGATTTTCCAACATAATGAAATTCGTTACATTAATGAGCGGCTACAAATTGGATTTGATTTTACTTATGCCTTCATCCGAAAATGAAAATCCAAACGATGTTGAGAAGAAATTAAATAACATAATTTTTTACACAGAGAATATCGACGCAAGCGGCAACATACTGGATTTATTTGACAAGAAAGATTTTGCTAAAATTCTCTATTTAATTCACCCTTCCTTAAAAGGTTTATTAAACGAGGACATAATTGAAAATCCATATTCCGAATTTTTGTTGCAACATTATAATGTTAAACTTTCTCTTTTCGATTTTGCAAATGCTTTGGTAAAAAGAGGTATTTCAAAACGCAAATTTTCCGATGAAACTTTAAATAATTTCGCTTCTCTTTTTTCCATAATTAATGAAAAATTCGGTTTTGCCACGGTAGAAAATCCTTCCGAATAAGAATTTCTTCCCTTCGAAATTGAATTTTGCACGGAAATAATACACGAAACTTTGTTTCGTTAAGTTGATTTTTAGGTGTCGCTCCTACGGAGCTTTGGTTTATTGTGAAATATGTTACTACAAATATTTCGTCCCTACGGGACTTTGGCTTTATTATTCTGTCATTTCGACCGAGCGAATAAAATGAGCGAAGGGAGAAATCTTTTACTTCGGAATTAAAGATTTCTCACCCCTCTTCCGACTTGTCGGAATCGGGGTTCGAAATGACAAACTGAAATCTGAAATTGACTACGTCCGAAGGACAAAATCCGGTCACCGCTCACTCTTCACAGTTCACACAAAAAATCCGTGTTCCATTAATATCAGTTAAAATCATAAGGGATAAGTCAAAATCAGCGTCCCATTTAATCTATTCTAAAATTTCTTCAAAATCGTTCCATTTTTAATTATCTTTACAATCCTTTTTTAATGAATTACTGGTGAAAAAATGGCAAAAAAAAGAATATTAAGCGGAATGCGTCCGACCGGGAAATTGCATTTGGGACATTACGTCGGGGCATTGGAAAATTGGGTTAAACTACAATACGAATACGAAAGTTTTCATCTAATTGCCGATTATCACGTACTTACCACAAATCCCGATTCTTCGGAAATTTACCAAAACACTCTTGAAATGGTAATGGATTGGCTTGCAACGGGACTTAATCCCGAAGTTGCACCGATTTTCCGTCAGTCGCAAATAAAAGAACACGCCGAATTATTTTTAATTTTTTCAATGCTAATTACAAAAGCGAGATTGGAACGAAATCCCACACTTAAAGATCAAGTACGCGATTTGAATATCGAACACGTAATTTACGGGCATTTGGGCTACCCGGTTCTTCAAAGTGCAGATATTTTGTTATATAAAGGCGAAGTTGTGCCTGTTGGCGAAGACCAAGTTCCGCACATCGAAATTACTCGCGAAATTGCACGCCGCTTTAATAATCAATACGGAAAAGTTTTTCCCGAACCCGAGCCGTTGCTTACGAAATTTTCCCGCTTGCCAGGTTTGGACGGACAAGCGAAAATGAGTAAATCGCTCGGCAACACTATTTTACTTTCGGATAGTGCCGACGAAGTTCAGAAGAAAATTCGCAAAGCCGTAACCGATCCTCAAAAAATAAGAAGAAACGATCCGGGGCATCCGGAAGTTTGCACGATTTTTACTTATCACAAAAGATTTAATCCCGAAGAAATTCCCGAAATTGAAGCAAGTTGCCGCTCGGGTGAACTCGGTTGCGTAGATTGTAAACTTAAATGCACGGCTAAAATTAACGAATTTCTTGAACCGATTAGAACAAAACGAGCCGAATACGAAAATAATTTGGATTTGGTAAAAGACGTTCTATCGGAGGGCGAAAAGAAGGCTAAAAAAGTTGCCGAACAAACAATGTCCGAAGTTCACGAAAAAATGAAACTCGGTTAAGCCGAAATGTATAAAATCAAACTCCAACAATTCGAAGGTCCGCTCGACTTGCTTTTGTTTTTTATCAGGCGGGACGAGCTCGATATTTACGATATTCCGATTTCCAAAATCACAAAGGATTTTATGGAATATCTGCGAATGATGGACGAGATGAATTTGGAGATTGCCGGCGATTTTATTTTAATGGCTTCTACACTGATGCAAATTAAAGTTAGAATGCTTTTGCCACGTGAAAAAAATGAAAAAGGCGAAGAAATTGACCCGCGGGAAGATTTGGTGAAAGCATTGCTCGAATACAAGCGTTACAAGGAAGTTTCGGAAGAATTTTCGCTTTTGGAAAGTGAGCAACGAAAGATTTTTTATCGCGGTTTTTACAAAGCCGATTTGAAGGAAAATCCGCCCGAATTGGATATGCTTTTGAAGAACGTTTCGCTTTACGATTTAATCAAGGCGTTTAATCGGGCACTTGCAAGAGTGGAAGAACAACCTGTTCATAAAATCGCAAAAATAAATGTTACAATCGAAGAACAAATGAAATTTATTCTCGATAAAACTTCTGCCAAAGGTTATATCGGTTTTACCAAGCTTGTTGAGGGATTAAAAGAGAAAATAAGAATTATCGTAACTTTTTTGGCAATGCTCGAGCTTGTAAAACTCGGCAAAATCGATTTACGTGAGTCTGAAAATTTTAATGATTTTGAAATAGTAAGTCTGGAAGAAAATGGATAGAGAATACAAATCGGTAATCGAGGCTATTGTTTTTGCATCGGACGAGCCGATTGCGGAAAAGGAAATTATTAATGTAATTAAGGAAATCGACGGCGACGACGTTTCCTTGAAACCGAACGATGTTGAAGAGTTGATTAAAGAATTGAATGATGAATATGAAAAGTATGATAGATCGTTTTCCATTTTGAAGATTGCTGGCGGTTACGTTTTTGCTACAAGAAAAGAATTTGCCAAATATATCGGATTTCTTTCCACCGAAAAAAGCAAGCGAAGATTAAGCCAATCCGCACTCGAAACTTTAGCGTTGGTTGCTTACAAACAACCGATTACAAAGCCGGAAATCGAAGCAATTCGCGGTGTTAATTCCGATTATATGATAAACACACTCTTGGAAAAGCAATTAATTAAAATTGTAGGAAGAGCCGAAACAATTGGGCGACCACTTCTTTACGGAACAACTGATGAATTTTTAAAATACTTCGGATTAAATTCTCTTGCCGATTTGCCGAAACCTCGCGAATACGAAGAAATTATGAATGACGAAGATTTCCTTGAACAAAAACGAAAACTATTGATGAATCAGCTCGAAAGCGAAATGGAAAAAGAATCCGCCGAAAGTGATTCTGATGAAAATAATGACGAAACCACCGAAAACATTTCGGATGAAAGCGTTGAAGCGAATGATGAAGAAAACGATGACTCTACTACTAACGATTTGACTAATGAAAATAATACGGAAAGCGAAAATGAGATTAAATAAATTTTTATCCGAAGCCGGTGTTGCCTCGCGTAGAAAAGCGGACGAGTTGATTTCGCAAGGGCGAGTGATGGTAAACGGAAAAACCGTAACCAAATTGGGAATTGATATCGACCCCGAAAATGATAAGGTTACAGTTGATGGCGAAAAAGTAAAGCCCGCACGCAAAGTTTATTTTATGCTGAACAAACCGAAAGGCGTTGTTGCAACTACATCGGATGAGCGGGGAAGACCGACGGTTGTTGATTTAATAATAACGAACTACAAAATTTTCCCTGTCGGACGATTGGATTTTAACACAACCGGACTTTTGCTTTTAACAAACGACGGTGAATTTGCAAACAAACTTACTCATCCGCGAAATAAATTCGAGCGGATTTACATTGCAAAAATCAATTTGCCCTTGCAGGATAAGGACGTTAATCGATTTCTAAAAGGAATTTTTGTTGACGGAAGGAAAAGCCGTTTTACGAAAGTTGAATTTTTGCATAAAACAAACAGAAAGAAAGTAATTGTAGGTACCGTTGAGGGACGTAATCATTTTGTAAAAAAAATGTTCGAAACGCTCGGTTACAAAGTTCTTGAACTACATCGCGAAAGTTTCGGAAACTTCACTTTGGGAAATCTTAAAACGGGTGAGTACAGAAAACTTACAAAAGAAGAAATTGAGGAAACGATAAAGCGAAAACAAAATGCAAAAGAAAAAGATTTTAAACGCCGAGTTTAACTTTAATTTATAAAAACTCCGCTTCGGCTTTACGCCAAATAAATTGGCACAAAAATCTGTTTTCGTACAATGCTCTACCTATAATTACGGAATCAACTCCAACATTCAAAAGTTGTTGAAGTTCTAATAAATCGTGTGAGCTGGAAATACCACCGCTATGAGTAACGTGAACACCGGTTTCTTCGGCAATTGCTTTTGATAATTCAATATTCGGTCCGGCAAGAATTCCGTTACGTTTAATATCGGTAACAATAAATCTTTCCACACCCATTTCCGCAAGTTCTTTTGCATATTCAATCGGTTTGTAACCGGTTTTTTCTTTACGTGCGTGAATTACAACTTCATCTTCGTAAACATCAATTGCCGCTGAAATTCTGAACGCCCCGAAATGTTCGAGAATTTTTTTGTACTCGTCTTTATTATCGAAAAACAGCGAACCGATTACAAGTCGGTAAATTCCGAGGGAGAACAACTCATTAGCAATTTCGAACGAGCGAACTCCGCCTCCGTATTCGACGGGAATAATTACGGAATCACAAATTTCTTCAATGAGCGGAAAATTCCTTTTCGAACGATTTTGAGATAAATCGAAATCGACAACGTGAATTAATTTTGCATTTTCGCTCCGCCAAAGCATTGCGGTTTCCACGGGATCGTTACCGTAGGCATCTTCCGAAATTTCCGGCAAGCCTTGAATTACCCTAACGGTTTTGCCGTCCTTAATATCTACCGATGGAATTACAAGTAATCTTTTCATATCGAAAAATTAATAATTTTCGTCGTAAATTTTAAATTCTTCTCTATCGGGCGGACGGATTTCATCGTACATTTTACGTAACGAAAAATACGCCGCTTCATTTCCACGCGATGCCGCAAGTCTGTAATATTCCGCAGCTTTGCCTTTGTTTGCCTTTACGCCAATGCCTTTTTCGTAAATTACTCCCAATAACGATTGGGCTAAAATTGAACCTTCGTTTGCGACTTTTTTCAAATATGCAAGAGCTTTGCTTTTTTCTTTTTTTGATGTCGCTGTGTTATTCAATTTGGTAAAAGTCAATCTTACTTTTGCTTCGATTGAACCGAGTTTGGAAGCCAATCGCCAATAAGCAAAGGCTTTTGCCGTGTCTTTTTCGGCAAACTTTCCGCTAAAATAAATTTTGCCGGCTTCAATTAAAGACGGAATATGATTTAATTTTGCCGATTTATTCAACATCTCAACCGCTTGATTATCGGTAATTTGAAAATTAAATCCCAAAAATCGCATATTAGCCCAAATGTACATTGCGTCGGTATTTTCTTTATCAATTTGTTTTTTAAGATTTTCAAAATATTGCGGATTTCCTGCCTTCTCCGAAATAACACTCCAAGCCCGCATTCCACCCAAGCGATAAGCCCAAATGTAATAAACCATTGCTTTTAACGTATCTTTCGGAACATCAACACCCAATTCATACGCTTTACCCAAAAGTAACATTGCTTCGGGACTTCCGGCTTCCGCAGCATTTTTAATGTAATTAAATCCGTTGGTCGTGTCGCTTTTTGTTGTATCTTTTACATTACTTTTAACAAAACCGATTTTCTCTTTAATTTTTTCGGGGGATGAACTAAAAAATTTCTGAAGCTTTTCTTTATCTGTTGATTTTACATCGGCAAGGCTATCGTTCGAAATTGGCGTAACACCGAAATTCTGTTTTATCGAATTATCGTCCATTAAAACATATTCGCTCAAAGTATTGGTCGTATCGGCATCCGTTTCCGTCTCGGTATTTTCTTCAAAATTTATCCCGCTCCGGCGTAACTGTTTTAATAATTCGATAGCAGGTTTAAAACCTTGCTGTGCGGAAAGTTTTACCCATTTGTAGGTTTCGTTAAGATTTTTATTCACAATCATTGTGTAGGAATGCAAAACACCGAAAATATATTCCGCAGCCGGCATTCCCAATTTTGCCGCACACTTGAAATAATCGTACGCCGAAAACGGATCCCAATCAACACCAATTCCTTGATTCAATAACAAACCCATATTAAAACAAGCCGGCGGAAGTTTACTTTGTGCGGCTTTGTAAATCCAGAAAACCGCACGTGCGGTATCCGCTTCGAAACCTTCGCCGAGTAAATAGCGTAATCCGAGTTCGTGTTCGGCTAACGGGTTCCCTTTCTTTGCTTCTTCAACAAGATAGTAGCTCGAAACCAGCGGATGTGAAGGGAATCTGAATCTTCTACTTAATTTGTAAGTTTGAGACGGAGCATTGAACTTAAACGCTTGACTTATTGTTGTATCCTGCCCGAAAATTACTCCGGTTAATACCACTAACAATATGAAAAATTTTTTAAGCAAAAAATTCGCTAAATAAAATTACTGCAAATCAAATTCTTCAATTAATTCAAGCGTATCGGGATTTTTAACCTTTACGTGAATTTTGTTTCCGTTTACGTAAAATAAAACCAATGCGTTTTGTGTCGTAAATTTTTCGACTTTATTTGTCCAAGGTGTTTTTTCTTGCGAATAATAAGGCGCCCCGGCTGCACCATTGTTAATCTGATAAATTGTTCTTTTGATTTTTAATTTTGGCTTGCTCCAATTTTTCGGATAAATATCCGTCTTCGGACCTATTTCGGTTCGGCTATAATTATGTTCATCGCCGGTTAAAATTGCTCTTACTTTTGTTGTGTGATTAACAACCAAATCCAAATATCTATCGCGTTGTTCCAAAACTCCGTATTTCAAAGGTTTTCCGGCTACGTACGGACGGAATTTATTTTCGCCGGAATACCACATTGCGTTTTGCAAGTGTCCGCCGTTTGGTAAAACCGGCGTATGTTGAGTTACAAAAACGTGTTTTATCCGGCTATCTTTTTCATATTTATCAAGAGTTTTCTTTAACCATTCCAATTGTTTATCCATAATGTAACCGTGCAAACCGCCACTTGTTAAAGTAAATCCTTTTCGAACCGAAGGAGAATAAAAATAATCGGAGTTAAGTACAATTACGGCAACATTTCCATAAACGTAAGAGTAAACCGTTTCGTCATACGGCGGAAAGTCAATGGAATTAGGGTCGGGGTCGTATTCCGCTCCATCTTCCGTAATAAGTTCGGTATTGTGAGGCAGTTCGAATTCATTTTCGAAAAACACTTCGGAAGATTCTTTATCGAACGGGAATTTATCAATTACGTATTTAGTCCCTTTTTCTTCATCACGGAAAAAGTAAACATAATTTTCGTGGTTACCCATTGTAACATAAATTGGGAAATATTTTGCAAAAGGTTCAACCGTGTATTTCCAGTTGTAGTATTGTATTTTCATTTCGTCGTAACTCGATGTGTAACCGTCGATTAAATCACCGGTAAACTGAAGGAAACGTGAATTTTCGGCAGTTGCAAGAGCAAGCAATTTTTTCAGAATGTAAGCATTTACGCCGTAAATATCGCGTTCGCCACCGCCCGAAGAGTTCCGTGAATCGCTTGCGTAAGCAAAAACAAAAGGTTTATCCGAACCGGTTTTATTTGCGGTGCGGAAAGATGCACCATCATAAAATTTGCCGTATTCGATTTTATAAGAATAATCCGTTTCCGGTTGCAAATTTTTGATTACGAACTCGTGAAAAGTTACGGGCTTTTCATCTTCTTTTTCGAATTTGTCCCCAACCTTAATTTTAGCAATTACTTTTTTGTTAGTAATAAACCAAATTGTTGCTTCGTTTTCGGTAATATTT
>CAYZGB010000051.1:0-12513 GCA_964477915.1 uncultured Melioribacter sp.
TTTTAAGATTAAAACCGGCTTCCGCAAAAGGGCAATATGTAAAAAGCCTTTATTTATCCAGTACAATGGGTCCCGGTCTTAAAATCAATAAAGAAGAAGCAATCGCTTTAACAAAAGCATAATTAAAGATTACGCACTCGTTTTAATAAATGCTTCTAATTAAATAATTATTAATAATTCAAGAATTCAGGTGCAAAATGAACAGAACGGAAAAAGCTGAACAAATAGCCGAAATTAAAGAATTGTTGCAAAATGCAACTGCGGTCTATTTGGTCGATTATCATGGTATCAATGTTGCCGATATCACCGATTTGCGCCGTCAATTCTTAAAAGAGGAAGTAACCTACAAAGTATTTAAAAACACGTTGGCAAAACGTGCTATTGACGAAGTAGAAGGTTACGCTGAACTTAAAGATTTACTTGTTGGAATGACGGGATTTGCCTTTGCGGGCGATAATTTTGTTGCTCCGGCAAAAATCATTAAGGAATATTTTTCCAAGAATAAGAAATTTGCACTTAAAGGTGCAATTATTGACGGAACATTTTACGGTGCCGATAAACTCGATGTGCTTGCTTCGATGCCAACTAAAGAAGAAATTATGGCAAGCATTGTTGGTAGCATTGCTAATCCGGCAACAGGAATTGTTGGTGCAATCAATGCCGTAATGCGTGATATCGTAAGCATTGTTGATCAAATAAGTAAAAAAGAAGCCGCATAATTAGTTTTTGAAAATTTAAATCAAAGGAGAATAGAAAATGTCAGAAAAAATTCAAGAAATCGTTGAAAAAATTAAAGCTTTAACATTGGTTGAAGCTGCGGAACTTAAAACCGCTTTGGAAGAAGAATTCGGTGTAACAGCAGCTGCTCCGGTTGTAATGGCTGGTGGTGCTGGTGCTGCTGGTGGCGGTGCGGAAGCTGCCGAAGAAAAAACCGAATTTGATGTAATCTTGAAAAGCTATGGCGATAAGAAAATTAATGTTATTAAAGTTGTTAGAGCTCATACGGGTCTTGGTCTTAAAGAAGCAAAAGAATTGGTTGATTCGGCTCCGAAACCTGTAAAAGAAGCTGTTTCGAAAGACGAAGCTGAAAAAATCAAAGCAGAATTAGAAGAAGCAGGCGCAACAGTAGAAATAAAGTAACGAAAATATTTTTTAATATATCGTTTCCATTTGGTGATAGGATGGTTAAATCCCGTCCTATCACTATGTAATTTTTAAAAGTGAACATCTTATTTGGAGGTCAGGTTGAACGACGTTAAAATAAACCCCAAAACAAAAAGAATAACCTTCTCATCAATCTCTCCCGTTATTGATATGCCGGATTTACTTGACGTGCAATTACAATCTTTCGAGGATTTTTTGCAAGCAAAAGTAAAACCGGAAGAAAGAGAGGATAAAGGTTTACAAGCAGTTTTCAAATCGAATTTCCCGATTTTTGATAATAAAGAATTTTATAGACTCGATTTTGTAAATTATCATATCGAAAAACCGCGTTTTTCAGTTGAAGAATGCGAGGAACGGGGGCTAACTTATAGTGTTCCGTTAAAAGCAAAATTAAGACTTTCAACCCGCGACGACGAAACAGAAGATTATATTAACAGCATAGAACAAGAAGTTTATTTGGGAAATCTCCCTTATATGACTTCCCGCGGTACATTTATTATTAATGGTTCCGAGCGTGTAATTGTTAATCAATTGCATCGTTCGCCCGGTGTTGCTTTTTCACAATCGGTTCACCCAAACGGAACACCGCTTTATTCCGCTAGAATTATTCCTTTCCGTGGCTCTTGGGTGGAATTTGCTACCGATATTCATCACGTAATGTATGTTTATGTGGATAGAAGAAAGAAATTCCCAGCTACTACTTTGTTAAGAGCATTGGGATTTGTTTCGAACGAAGAGATTTTGAATATTTTTAACCAAACAATAGAAGTAAATGTTAAAGATTTAAATGCTGCTGAACACGCCGGACTTTTAGCTCTTGAAGATATTATTGACGAAACCACAGCAGAAGTTTTTGCTACCGAAAATGAAGAAATTACTGAAGAAATTATCGAACAAATAAAAAATTCTACTGTTGAGAAGGTTAAATTAATTACTACACCTACCTCGTATGAACAAGATTTAATTTATAATACACTTAAAAAAGATACTGCAAAAACACGCGAAGAAGCCTTATTTGCAATTTACAGACAATTACGTACCGGCGAAGCTCCGGATGTTGAAACTGCACAAGCTTTAATCGATAAATTATTCTTTAATGAAAAACGTTACGATTTGGGCGAAGTCGGACGGTTTAGAATGAATGATAAATTGGGATTAAACATTCCGCTTACCACTACAATTTTAACCAACGAGGATATTATTGCCATAATGAAGAAAATCATTGAACTGAAAAGAGGCAATATTCCCGTTGACGATATAGATCACTTAGGTAATCGTCGTGTTCGTACTGTTGGTGAACAGCTTATGCAACAGTATAACGTTGGAATGGCGAGAATGGCTCGCACCATTAAAGAAAGAATGAATATGCGAGATAACGAAAATATGCAACCACTCGATTTGGTAAATGCACGCACAATTTCGAGTGTAATTAATGCATTTTTCGGAACTAACCAACTTTCCCAATTTATGGATCAAACAAATCCGCTTTCCGAACTTACACATAAGAGAAGAGTTTCGGCATTAGGTCCTGGTGGATTAACGCGTGAACGTGCAGGTTTTGAAGTTCGCGACGTTCACCACACACACTACGGACGCTTGTGTCCTATCGAAACTCCAGAAGGTCCGAATATCGGTCTTATCTCTTCACTTACAATTTATGCAAGAATAAATGATTATGGATTTATTGAAACACCATACAGAAAAGTTGTAAAAGGAAAAGTTACCAAAAAAGTAGATTATTTAAGTGCCGACGAAGAAGATCAATATACAATTGCACAAGCAAATGCACCTATTAATGAAAAAGGCGAATTTTTAAATAAACGTGTAAAATGCCGTAATAAAGGTGAATTTCCTGTTGTTCACCCTGAGGAAATAGATTATATGGACGTTGCTCCTGCTCAAATAATTAGTGCCGGTGCTTCGTTAATTCCATTTTTGGATCACGATGATGCTAACCGTGCACTTATGGGTTCGAATATGCAACGTCAAGCGGTTCCATTGATGAAAACAGAAGCTCCGATTGTAGGAACCGGAATGGAATACAAAATTGCACGTGACTCTCGCTCATTAGTGATTGCCGAAGCAAAAGGTGTTGTGGAATACGTAGATGCTTCCAAAATTATTGTAAAATACGATATTGATCCGGATAGCGAGGAAGCATTAACTTCTTTCGACGAATTTAGAACTGTTGAATATAAATTAATTAAATTCCAAGGCACAAACCAAGAAACTTGCCTTAATCAAAAACCGATTGTAAAAGTTGGTCAAAAAGTTAAAAAAGGCGATGTGCTTGCCGATGGTCATTCGATGGACCACGGCGAACTTGCTCTTGGTAAAAACGTATTTGTTGCGTTTATGCCTTGGCGTGGTTACAACTTTGAAGATGCTATTATTATTAGCGAAAGACTTGTAAGCGAAGACGTATTTACCTCAATTCACATCGAAGAATTTGAATTACAGGTTCGCGAAACCAAACGCGGACAAGAAGAACTTACACGCGATATTCCGAATGTAAGCGAAGAAACTACAAAAGACCTCGATGAACACGGGTTGGTTCGTGTTGGTGCCGAAGTAAAAGAAGGCGATATTCTTATCGGAAAAATTACGCCGAAAGGCGAAAGCGACCCGACACCGGAAGAAAAACTTCTTAAAGCAATCTTTGGCGATAAAGCAGGCGATGTGAAAGATGCATCGAAAAAAGCACCTCCCGGATTGCACGGAATAGTGCTTAAAACACGTTTGTTTACTCGTAAAAGAAAAGATGCCGAAGCGAAAAAAGAAGAAAAAAGACTGCTTGAAGAACTTGAAAAAACATACGAACGTAAAAGAAATGAATTTTACAACAAACTTGTTGAAAAACTCCATAAAATTACCGTAGGAAAAACAACTTCCGGAATTCGTGATTTGGACGGTAGCTTGGTATTGAGATCAGGTACGAAAATTACCGATACAACTTTTTCCTCTTTGGAAGATGTTACCCGTTTGGATTATCGTCAAAATTGGTTTGACGATGAAAATACAAGCGAAATGATTACGAAATTATATAAAAATTATTTCAGTAGAGTTCAAGAATTACAAGAAGAATATAAACGTGATAGACTTAAAATTGTAAGTGGCGATGAACTTCCTCCTGGAATTGTTCAGCTTGCAAAAGTTTACGTAGCTAAAAAACGTAAACTTCAAGTTGGTGATAAAATGGCTGGACGTCACGGAAACAAAGGTGTTGTAGCTAAAGTTGTTCCGGTTGAAGATATGCCATTTACCGAAGATGGAACTCCTGTTGATATTATTCTTAATCCTCTTGGTGTGCCGTCACGTATGAATATCGGACAAATTTACGAAACCGTTCTCGGTTGGGTAGGTAAAAAACTTGGTGTAAAATTCGAAACTCCGGTATTTGACGGTGCAAAATATCACGAAATTGAAGAATGGATTAAAAAAGCCGAAATTGGCGAAGGAAGTAAATCCACACTTTACGATGGACGTACCGGTGAAAAATTCCATCAAAAAGTTATGACCGGCTACATTTATATGTTGAAATTAGGTCACATGGTTGATGATAAACTCCATGCTCGTGCAACAGGTCCTTACTCGCTTATTACACAACAACCATTGGGTGGTAAAGCCCAATTCGGTGGACAGAGATTTGGAGAAATGGAAGTCTGGGCACTCGAAGGCTACGGTGCTTCGCACGTATTGCAGGAAATTTTAACCGTTAAATCGGATGACGTGCAAGGACGAGCCAAGGTTTACGAGGCAATTGTAAAAGGCGAAAATATTGGGGAACCCGGTGTTCCAGAATCATTCAACGTTTTGATTAAAGAACTTCAGGGTTTGGGCCTGAATATTAAAATTAATTAGGAATTTTCTACAAGGAGATAAATTTATGCGATTCGGAGCGCAAGAACAAAATGTTAAAAATATTAAAAGCCTAACAATAAGTTTGGCAAGCCCCGATGATATTCTTTCGAGATCTCACGGGGAAGTAACAAAGCCCGAAACGATAAACTATAGATCTTTTCGTCCCGAAAAAGACGGATTGTTCTGCGAGAAAATTTTTGGTCCTGTAAAGGATTGGGAATGTGCTTGCGGTAAATATAAAGGGATTCGTTATAAAGGGATTGTTTGTGACCGTTGCGGTGTGGAAGTAACGCAAAAAAGTGTACGCCGCGAACGAATGGGACATATTCAACTTGCAGTTCCTGTAGTTCATATTTGGTTTTTCAAAGCATTGCCTTCCAAAATCGGAAATATAATAGGACTTACAACAAAAGAGCTTGAAAAAGTAATTTATTACGAATCTTACATAGTAATAAATCCAGGTCCTACGGGTGTTAAACGGAAAGATTTACTTTCTGAAGAACAATATTACGAAATATTGGCAACGCTTCCGCCCGATAACCAAACTTTGGACAATGACGATCCGAAAAAATTTGTTGCAAAAATCGGTGGCGATGCTATTAAAACCTTATTGCAACAAACCGATGTTGAAGCGACTTTCCGCGAATTAAAAGCAAGATTGAAAGAAGAAACTTCGCAACAGAAAAGACAAGATATTCTAAAAAGATTACGTGTGTTGGAAGCTTTCCGCGAAAAAGACGGCAAAGTTCCGAATAAACCTGAATGGATGGTTTTGAATATTATTCCGGTAATTCCACCAGAATTAAGGCCATTGGTTCCGCTTGAAGGTGGAAAATTTGCTTCGAGTGATTTGAATGATTTATACCGCAGAGTAATTATTCGCAATAACCGTCTAAAAAGATTAATTGATATTAAAGCTCCGGAAGTAATTCTACGTAACGAAAAGAGAATGCTTCAGGAAGCAGTTGATGCACTTTTCGATAATTCACGTCGTTCAAGTGCTGTACGTGCCGATGGAAACCGTCCGCTTAAATCTCTTTCCGATATGCTTAAAGGAAAGCAAGGACGTTTCCGCCAAAACTTGCTTGGTAAAAGAGTTGATTATTCCGGACGTTCGGTAATTGTTGTTGGGCCCGAACTCAAATTACATCAATGCGGATTGCCAAAAGATATGGCTGTTGAGCTTTTCAAACCTTTTATTATTCGTAAACTAATTGAATCCGGCTACAACAAAACGGTAAAAAGTGCACGTAAAGCGGTAGATAGAAAAGAGCCGATTATTTGGGAAATGCTCGAAAAAATCATTGATGGACATCCGGTATTGCTCAACCGTGCACCAACGTTGCACCGTTTAGGTATCCAAGCATTTCAACCTGTATTAATTGATAGTAAAGCAATACAGCTTCCGCCAATGGTTTGTACCGCATTTAACGCCGACTTTGACGGCGACCAAATGGCTGTACATATTCCACTTTCGTACGAAGCACAATTGGAAGCTTCTTTATTAATGCTTTCGAGTCACAATATTCTTTCGCCACAAAACGGAAACCCGATTGTTGTTCCTACTCAGGATATTATTCTCGGTGTTTATTATCTGACAAAAATTAAACCTGGCGATAAAGGCGAAGGAATGATTTTCAGTGACCAACACGAAGTTCTAATGGCTTTGGACGAAGAACGTGTTGGCTTGCACGCTTTGGTAAAAGTTCGTATTAACGGCGAATTAATTGAAACAACTCCCGGACGTGTTGTCTTTAATCAAATTGTTCCCGATGAATTAGGATTTATTAACGAACTTCTTATTAAGAAAATTTTCAGCGGTTTGATTTACAAAATGTTTACAAGATTAGGAAATGAAAAAACCGCACAATTTCTTGATGACTTAAAAGATTTAGGTTATCTCTACTCTACCAAAGCTGGTGTATCTATCAGTTTCACCGATATGATTGTTCCGAAAATTAAAGAAAAAATCATTGAAGAATCCAATAAGGAAGTAAGTCAGATTTTTGACGAATACGAACAAGGTCTTATTACCGATACCGAACGTTACAACAAAATTATTGACGTTTGGACAAAAGCTACAAATAATATTAGTAGCGCTCTTATGCAGGAATTGAAAAATGATCGCAACGGATTTAATCCGCTTCATATGATGGTTGATTCCGGTGCGAGAGGTTCAACAGACCAAGTTCGTCAGCTTGCCGGTATGCGTGGATTGATGCAGAAACCACAGAAAAATCTATCGGGTCAATCCGGTGCAATTATCGAAAACCCGATTATTGCAAACTTTAAGGAAGGCTTATCCGTACTCGAATACTTTATTTCCACGCACGGTGCTCGTAAAGGTTTGGCGGATACTGCTCTTAAAACAGCAGATGCCGGTTATCTTACAAGAAGATTGACTGACGTTGCACAAGATGTGATTGTTTCCGAAGAAGATTGCGGAACAATTCGCGGTATTAGAATTACTGCTTTGAAAGACGGCGAGCAAGAAAGAGAACCGCTTGCCGAAAGAATTACAGGACGTGTGGCTCAGGAAGATGTAATTGACCCGCGTACGGACGAAGTACTTATTGAAGCCGGTGAAATGATTACCGAAGAGATTGCCGAAAAAATTGATGCGGCAAATATCGATTCCGTGTTAATTAGAACTGTTCTTACTTGCGATTCCGAACATGGAGTATGTGCAAAATGTTATGGACGTAACTTAACAACCGGTAAATTGGTAGAAGTTGGCGAGGCGGTAGGAATTGTTGCTGCACAGTCAATCGGTGAACCCGGAACTCAGCTTACGTTGAGAACGTTCCACTTGGGTGGTACTTCATCGCACATTGCATCTCAATCCCAAATTGAATCTGCCGTAGAAGGTAAAGCGGTATTTGAAAAAGTTAAATATGTAGATTATGAGAAAACCGATATATTCGGAGATACAACAAAAGTTAAAGTGGTAATCGGCAGAAGAGGTGCAATTCTTATTGAAGACGAAGATGGACGCCAACTTAAGAAATACGAAGTTCCTTACGGTGCGGAGTTATTAATTAACGATGGCGATATGATTAAGCCAAAACAACCTTTGTATTATCATGATCCTTACAATGCAGTTATTATTACCGATGTTTCCGGTAAAGTCAAATTTGTAGATTTAATCAACGGTGTTACCGTAAAGGATGTTTCGGATACTCAAACCGGACACGTTCAAAAAGTTATCATTGAATCGAAAGAAAAAACGCTTAATCCTTCAATTGTAATTGTCTCCGAAGACGGAACCGAAAAAACTTTCAATATGCCAATTGGTGCTCACCTTGCTGTTAATGAAGACGACAATGTTCAAGCTGGTACAACATTGGCAAAAATAGCAAAACAAACTTCAAAAACACGCGATATTACAGGTGGTTTGCCAAGGGTTACCGAACTTTTCGAAGCAAGAAGTCCACACGAAGCTGCAATAATTTCCGAAATCGAAGGAATAGTAAAATATGGTGCCCGTAAACGCGGTTCGCGTGAAATTATTGTCGATTCATACGATGGTTCCATTCAGAAAATCTATTCCGTACCTTACGGAAAACACATTCTTGTTCAAGATGGCGATGAAATATCAGCCGGTGAAAAAATTACAGATGGACCTGTTGACCCACACGATATTTTGAAAATTAAAGGTACAAACGAAGTTCAGGAATATCTTGTAAACGAAATCCAAGATGTTTATCGCTTACAAGGTGTAAAGATTAACGACAAGCATATCGAGGTAATTGTACGCCAAATGTTACAGAAAGTTAGAGTTGTAACTTCCGGCGATACTGATTTTATTGAAGAAGATTTGGTTGACAGAGTTAAATTTAACCTGGAAAATAACCGTATTAGAAATATGGTTTACGTTTTGGATCCGGGCGATTCTAACTTAAAAGAAGGGGAACTAATTACGCGTTCAAAATATCGTGAAATTAATAATAGCTTAAAACGTCGTGATTTAAAACAACTTAAAGTAAGAGATGCAGAACCTGCTCAATACGATAATGTTTTACTTGGAATTACACAAGCAGCACTTTCAACCGAAAGCTTCATTTCTGCGGCATCGTTCCAAGAAACAACTAAAGTACTTACAAATGCTTCTATCCAAGCAAAACGTGATAATTTACTTGGACTGAAAGAAAATGTTATTATGGGACATTTAATCCCAGCAGGTACAGGACTCAAAAAATATAAAGACATTGTGATTGAGCTTCCTGAAGAAGAGAAAGCGTTGTTCGAAGAAGTGGAAAATGAAGATTCGGAAAACGATGAAAACGCTTAAAAAACAAATATTTTTAAAATTAAATTTAAGATAACTTGACAAAAAAGCACAATATTTCTATATTGTGGGTCTGAAATTTTTGAAAGTAGTGGAGGAATAGTGCCTACTATTAATCAGTTAGTAAGGAAAGGACGTAAGAAAATAACCTTTAAGAGCAAAGCTCCGGCTTTGGAAGGAAATCCGCAAAAGCGTGGAGTTTGTACAAGAGTTTATACTACTACGCCCAAAAAACCTAATTCCGCTTTAAGAAAGGTTGCGAGAGTAAGGCTTACGAATGGTATTGAAGTTACTGCTTATATTCCTGGTGAAGGACACAATTTACAGGAACACTCCATTGTTCTTATCAGAGGCGGAAGAGTTAAAGATTTACCGGGTGTTAGATACCACATTATTCGTGGAACTCTTGATACTGCCGGTGTAGAAGATAGAAAACAAGGAAGATCGAAATACGGTACTAAAAAACCAAAGGCTAAATAAGAATTATGAGAAAAAGAAGAGCAGAAAAACGGTATATTAAACCTGATCCTAAATACAACGATGTTATGGTTGCAAAATTCATAAACTATATTATGTGGGACGGAAAGAAAAACGTTGCCCGCAAACTTGTTTATGAAAGTTTCGATATTATCGAAAAGAAAACCAAAAAACCTGCTTTGGAAATTTTTAATAAAGCAATACAAAACGTACAACCTTTGGTGGAAGTCCGAAGCAGAAGAGTTGGTGGCGCAACTTATCAGGTTCCAATGGAAGTTAGACCCGAAAGAAGAATTGCATTAGCTTTCCGTTGGATTAGAAATTATTCGAGAGATAGAAAAGATAAATCGATGGCTTCCAAATTGGCAGCAGAACTTATGGCTGCAGCTAATGGCGAAGGTCCTTCGGTTAAGAAAAAAGACGATACACACAGAATGGCAGAAGCAAACAAAGCGTTTGCTCATTTTAGATGGTAAGGATTAGATGGGTAGAAAAAGAGTTGACATATCGAAAGTAAGAAATATCGGCATCATGGCACACATAGATGCTGGTAAGACTACTACTACAGAACGTATTTTGTACTATACCGGTAAAACACACAGAATTGGTGAAGTACACGATGGTGCCGCTACGATGGACTGGATGGAACAGGAAAAAGAACGTGGTATTACAATTACAAGTGCGGCAACTACTGCTTATTGGAGAAATCATCAAATTAATATAATAGATACTCCCGGTCACGTCGATTTTACAGTCGAAGTTGAAAGAGCATTAAGAGTTCTTGATGGTGCAATTGCACTTTTCTGCGGAGTTGGCGGTGTTGAACCTCAATCGGAAACGGTTTGGCGTCAGGCAGATAAATATAATGTGCCGAGAATTGCTTTTGTAAATAAAATGGATAGAGTTGGCGCCGATTTCTACAATGTTGTTGATATGATGAAAGAAAGATTGGGTGCAAATGCCGTGCCTATTACTCTTCCGGTTGGTTCCGGAGATATGTTTGCCGGTGTTATCGATTTAATTACGATGAAAGCAAGAATGTATCATGACGAAACACTTGGTGCCACTTACGAAGATATTGAAATTCCGCAGGATTTAGTTGCTGTTGCAAATAAATACAGAACTTTGATGCTCGAAGCGGTTTCCGATGTTGATGATACATTGTTAGAAAAATATCTCGAAGGTGAAGAGATAACCGAAGAAGAAATTCTTCGAGTTTTACGTGATGCTACTATTCAGTTGAAAATTGTACCGGTTCTTTGTGGCTCGTCATTCAAAAATAAAGGTGTACAAAAACTTTTGGATGCTGTGGTGGATTTTCTACCATCACCGATTGAATTGGGAGATATTAAAGCACATCACGTTTTTAAAGATGACGAAGTTTTAATTAAACAAACTCCCGAATCTCAATTTACCGGATTGGCATTTAAAATTATGACCGATCCTTACGTCGGAAAATTAACTTACGTAAGAGTTTACAGCGGAAAAATGAAATCCGGCTCATACGTTTATAATTCGAATTCCGGTAAAAAAGAGAGAATTGGTAGATTGCTTTTGATGCATGCAAACCACCGCGAAGATATGGACGAAGTAAGAGCCGGTGATATTGTGGCAATTGTCGGATTAAAATATACACGCACGGGCGATACTCTTTGCGAAAATGAGAAAAATCCGATAATGCTCGAAAAAATGACGTTCCCCGAACCGGTAATTCAAATTGCTATTGAACCTAAATCAAAAGCGGATCAAGATAAACTTTCCGAAGCATTAATGAAACTTTCGGAAGAAGATCCGACATTCAAAGTAAGAGTTGACGAAGAGACCGGACAAACATTAATTAGTGGAATGGGTGAGCTTCATCTCGAAATTCTCGTTGACAGAATGAAACGCGAATTTAAGGTCGAAGCAAATATCGGAAAACCGCAAGTTGCTTATCGCGAAACTATTACAAAAGCCGTAAAATCCGAAGGTAAATTTGTTAAACAATCCGGTGGACGTGGTAAATACGGACATGTTCTTATCGAAATGGAACCGAACGAAGCTGGTAAAGGTTACGAGTTTATCAATAACATCGTTGGCGGTGCAATTCCTAAGGAATATATCCCTGCTGTTTCCAAAGGAATTGAAGATGCAATGAAAAACGGTGTTCTTGCCGGATTTCCTTTGGTAGATATTAAAGTAACACTTTACGATGGTTCCTATCACGAAGTTGACTCGGACGAACTTTCGTTTAGAGTAGCCGGTTCAATGGCACTTAAAGAAGGTGCGAAAAAAGCAGATCCTGTATTGCTTGAACCGATTATGCAAATTGAAGTTATTACGCCCGAAGAATATCTTGGAGATGTAATGGGCGATTTAAATCAACGACGTGGAAAAATTGAAGGATTTACGGCAAGAAGAGATGCACAAGTTATTAGAGCTCAGGCTCCGCTTTCCGAAATGTTCGGTTATGCTACACGTTTACGCTCAATGACGCAAGGTAGAGCAATTTACACAATGCAATTTTCACATTATAGTCCGGTTCCACAAAGTGTTGCCGAAGAAATTATAAAATTAAGTAAATAAACAAGTAGAGAAGTAAAAAGTAAAAAGGAGAATTCAATGGCTAAAGAAAAATTTGATAGGAGTAAGCCTCACGTTAATATCGGTACCATTGGACACGTTGACCATGGTAAAACGACGTTGACCGCAGCCATTACTATGGCTCTTGCTAAAAGAGGTTT
>CAYZGB010000052.1:0-12506 GCA_964477915.1 uncultured Melioribacter sp.
AATGTTTTGTTGCCGTTTGGTTATCGTTTGTAGCGTAACAAAGCGTGTCGCGAGTATCAGCAAAATGCTTATTAATATTTTCCGTACCGTATTTTTCGATTAATGTCTGTTTAAGCAAATCCGAAATTTTTTGTGTTTCTTCAGCGAGCATTGTCGTTTGATTTACAACGCCGATTTTTTCAAGATCTTTTTGCGGATTAAACCCTTCGGAAAATTTGCCTTTAAAATAATCGAAAAACCCAGCCACCGATTTTTTCCCTAGAATAAAATCACTTAAAAATTTAGCTTCGTTATAATTTAAAACAATAAGCGAAGGCGTATTTTGTGTTGTGTGCGAAAATGTTGCGCGCGTTTCTTCATGATTATGTTTGCCGTGAATAATTACCGTAAAACCTTTCGTCCCTATTTCAGCCGAACGGTTCCAAACACGCTCTACAAAAGGACAAGTTGTATTGTAAGTTTTAAATTCAATTCCTTTACCTTCCAGTAATTTCAAAGTTTCGATTGTTGTTCCGAACGCGGGAATAATCACAATATCTTTCGATGTAATTTCTTCCCAAGGAATCAATTGATTGCCGTAGGAATCTTGAATAAAATCGATGCCGTGTTCACGTAAATCGTTGTTTACATCGGGATTGTGAATCATTTCGCTGATAAGGAAGATTCGTTCGTCGGGATTTTCTTCAAGCGATTTGTAGGCTATTTCAATTGCGTTTTGCACGCCGAAACAAAATCCGAAATGCCGTGCCAAATAAAATCTTATTTTGCCGTAATCAAGAACAGTTGGGGAAAAATCGTTTTTATACTTGTCTTGCTCACTTCTAAAACGCTTTACTTCGGAAATTAGTCCACTCTTAAAATATTCGGGAATATCAAACTTACGCATCACAAGTCCAATTAATCTTCCGGTAAATATCCGAAACGGCGAAGCATATTTTGATTGGATCGCCATTTCGGACGAACCTTAACGTAAAGTTCAAGAAAAACGGGACGTTCGAGGAACCTTTCTACTTCTTCCCTTGCCCGTTGTCCCAATTTTTTTATCATTGTTCCTTTTGCACCAATAATAATAGGCTTTTGTGTTTCGCGTTCAACAATAATCGAAGCACGAATGTAATCTTTTTTCCCGGGGCGTTCTTTAAATTCGTCTATTTCAACTTCCGTGCTGTAGGGAATTTCGTCTTTATACATTTCGAAAATTTTTTCGCGAATAATTTCAGAAACGAAAAATCGCTCGGTTGCATCGCTTAATTGGTCATCAGGGAAAAACTTCGGATGAACAGGTAAAAATTCGGTAATTGCATCAAGCAAAGTGGAAATATTAAAAGCACCAAGTGCGGAAATCGGGATTACTTTTTCGAAAATATTTTTTTCTTCGAACATTCTAACCATATGTTTAGCGCTGTTTTCATCCGATAAATCAATTTTATTTATCGCAAGAATTTTCGGCTTTTCGATTTGAAGTAATTCCGCCACTCGTTTGTCATCAAAAAACTCGTTGTACACATCCGGTGAAGAAGCATCGACAATAAACAACAGAACATCGGAATCTTTTGCGGAATTTTTTACATATTCAAGCATCTTTTCGTGCAATAAATATGCAGGTTCTAAAATACCCGGCGTATCGAGAAAAACGATTTGAGTGTTTTCGTCGTTGTAAATTCCAAGAACTCGTTTGCGAGTAGTTTGCGGTTTCGGTGTTGTAATCGAAAGTTTTTCACCGAGAATTACATTCATCAATGTCGATTTCCCAACATTCGGCTTTCCGATTATCGCACAATAACCGGCTTTGGTGTTTATTTCATTTTGCATTTTTTACCTTCTTCATTAATTGGTTTTCTTAATATTCAGAGAAATTTAAAGACTCTTCGGGATGGTTCTTAAGGTGTAATATGTTGTTCTACCTTTACCAAGTCTAATAATTAAATTTTTATTCATTAATTGATTTAATATTTCTTTTGCTTTTGTGTCGCCAACATTCAAAAGCTCTTTTACAATTTTTTTAGTAATACTTCCATAATCGATTAAATATAGCAAAACATTTTTTTCTTCAACTGATAATCGGTCGTAATCGGTCGTAATCGGTCGTAATCGGTCGTAATCGGTCGTAATCGGTCGTGAATTATCGTAAGTATTTTGGATATCTTTCTTTATTAAAGTAACTCTAAATCCAAATCCGGGTTCACTCCATTGAAAATCAATTTCCGGATAATTTTTTAATTCGTTAGCAATTAAGGTTAAACCATTCCCCCATTGCTCGATAATTCCCAACCTCTTAAAAACAGGAGCTAGCGTTTTATTTCGTATATCAGATTGTCCAGCAGACATATCATTAAAATCAATAGTTGGCAATAGTTTACCAGGGCTTGTAATCTCAATTTTATCATCGAAAATTGCAATCTTAATATCCATTCCACCGAGTGAATAATCTCTATGAATAACAGCATTCCTTATTACTTCGCGTAAAGCAATTATTGGGTATTCCCAGCGGTCTTTTCTATAAACACCTTTATAATACGAACCTTTTGAAATATTTCTTAAAACAAACTTATATGCTTCTTCTGCTTGTAAGCTTAATGGGGAAGTAATTGTTTGTTGATCGATAAAATTACCTGGAATGTTTCCTTTAAATCGTGCACACTCAATTTTAGCGTAAGGAAATCTTTTCTTTCTCAAAACGTCGTCAGATAAAAGTATTAAAGCATTAGTGGGGTAAAATTCGTTCTGTTTTTTTACTATTAAATTTAATTTTTTTAGAACATTTAGTGTGATTTTTTCACCAGTATTTTGAAGGAAATGGTTTTCAAATGTATGAATGTTAAGATTACTTACAGTTATATCAAAAAAAGGTATGCTATCATAAGAAATATTTTCTTTTAGCCTGAACAACTCATTAATTATTTCTTGATTTGCTAATCTATTGCTTGAGCCAACACGAATATAAGTGCCTTTTTCAATCCCCTTCTTTTTTAAATGATATGGTGGATTACTGCCTCTAAAAATCGTTATTGTCAAAATATATTTATCATTAATTTTATGAAAAGTAATCTCAGGTAAAATTAATGGAGCACAATTATCAAAAATAATATTACTTATTTTTTCTTCAAGATTAATAAGTTTATCTTCATTAATGCCCACAATTTCGCGTGGATTATCTTTTATGCCGATAAATATTGTTCCACCCGCATCATTAGAAAAAGCAACAACAGTTTTACAAAGTTCCAAACTACTCGGAACTATTTCCTTAAATTCAATTTTTCTGCCTTCGGGTTGATTTATTATTTCAACGATTTTCATTTATGATTAAATTAATTATCTTTTCCCTTCAATCTCACTCAAAAACTCTTTCAGCTTTGCAATTTTGTTTTCCCAATCGGATTTCTTCATCCGTTCTTTTTCAACAACTTCGGGCGGAGCGTTATTTACGAATTTTTCATTTTCCAATTTTTTATTTACGCCCTTCAAAGCACCTTCGAGTCTTGCTATTTCTTTGGATATTCGTTCCTTCTCGGCAGCCAAATCAATCACACCTTCGAGCGGAACATAAATTTCACAATCTTTAACTACAGCCGAGGCAGACGATTTAGGCTTTTCAATTGTAGGAGAGGCAACGATTTGATTTATTTTAATCAATGATTTCAAGTATCCGCTGATTTCGTCTGTTATTTTATCACTCTTTAAATAAACGTCGATCTTTTTGGAAGGCGGAACATTCAACTCGCCACGAATATTACGAATAGACGTTACAATCGATTGCAAAAATTCAATTTCTTTTTCGGCAACTTCATCGATTTTCTTTTCATCATATTCCGGAAATTCCGATACCGAAATGCTTTCGCCTTCTTTACGTTTTTCAATTGCGTGCCAAAGTTCTTCGGAAATAAACGGCATAAATGGATGAATCATTTTCAAGATTTTCTCGAAAATATCAAGTCCGCGAGTTAGAGTTGCTCTTTGTTCTTCCGCACTATCGGAATAAAGTCTTTTCTTCGAAAGCTCGATATACCAATCGCAAAAGTCATTCCACACAAACGAATAAATAATTTTAGTTGCTCCGGTAATATCAAATGAATCGAGTGCATTTTCCATATTTTTCAAAGTTTTATGCAAACGGGAATAAATCCATTTATCGGTAAAATCAATGTTGGAATTAATTAATGATTTATCCGTTTGGATATTCTCGGCGTTCATCAATAAGAAGCGTCCGGCGTTCCAAATTTTGTTAGCAAAGTTACGTCCTATTTCGGTTTTCTCAACGCTAAACAAAACATCTTGCCCGAGCGGAGCAATGTAAGTAATTGTAAAACGTAAAGCATCGGCACCGTATTCATTAATTACATCAATTGGATCGGGAGAGTTACCAAGCGATTTGCTCATCTTCCGTCCCTTTGCATCGCGAATAATACTTGTAAAATAAACATCGCGGAAAGGAATTTTTTCTTCGTCGGTTTTTCTTTCGGTGCGGAAATGCATCCCCGCCATAATCATTCGTGCAACCCAAAAGAAAATAATATCGGGACCTGTAACCAAAAGATTTGTCGGATAATAATAAGCCAAATCTTCTTCTGTTGTAAAAACATCCTGTGCCCAAAGCCAACTCGATGCCCAAGTATCGAGCACATCTTCATCTTGTTCCCAATTTTCAATATCTTCCGGCGGATTAACTTCGCAATAAATTTCGCCGGTTTCCTTATGATACCAAACCGGGATGCGATGTCCCCACCACAACTGCCGCGAAATACACCAATCCTTAATATTCGTCATCCAATGCTCGTATGTTTTTACCCAGTGCTCGGGATGAAATTTAATCAAACCTTTGCGGACAACTTCAAGAGCGGGTTTTGCCAATTCACTCATTTTCATAAACCATTGTTCCGAAAGATAAGGTTCAATCGGCACACCGCCTCTATCGGAAAATCCGACTTTGTGAGTGTAATCTTCTTCTTTAACAAGAAAACCTTTCTCTTTAAGTTCCTCAACAATTTTCTTTTGAGCAACGTCTCTATCCAATCCACGATATTTTCCCGGTGCATTTTCGTTTAACGATGCATCGGGATTAAAAATGTTGATAAATTCAAGATTGTGTCTATGCCCGATTTCGTAATCATTCGGATCGTGAGCCGGTGTAATTTTCACAACGCCTGTTCCGAATTCGCGGTCAACATATTCATCTGCAATAATCGGTATTTCACGATCAACAATCGGAAGTAAAACTTTTTTACCAATCAAATGTTTGTATCTTTCATCTTCAGGATGAACGGCAACAGCAGTATCGCCAAGCATTGTTTCGGGACGCGTAGTTGCAACCACTACGAATTCATCGCTACCAATTACAGGATATTTAATATGCCAGAGTTTACCCTTTACTTCCTTGTAAATTACTTCCTCATCCGAAATAGCGGATTTGGAAGCCGGATCCCAGTTTACCATTCTGTAACCGCGGTAAATCAAGCCTTCCTTATAAAGTTTAACAAAAGCCTCAATTACTTTACGATAATAATGATCATCCATTGTAAAACGCGTTCTGTCCCAATCCAAGCTAACTCCAAGCTTACGTAATTGCTTGAAAATTATTCCGCCGTATTTATGCGTCCATTCCCAGCAATATTCCAAAAATTTCTCGCGTCCGATTTCGTATTTATCAATTCCAAGTGATTTCAAATGTTTTATTACTTTCGCTTCGGTTGCAATCGATGCGTGGTCAGTTCCGGGGACCCAGCACGCATTAAAGCCTTTCATTCTTTTGTAACGAATGTAAATATCTTGAATTGTATTATTTAAGATATGCCCAAGATGTAACATCCCCGTAACATTCGGAGGCGGAATTACTATTGTGTAAGGTTCTTTTTCAAGGTCGGGTTCTGAGTGAAATAATTTGTTTTCTTCCCAATAGGAATACCATTTGTCTTCAATTTTGTTCGGCTCAAAATTTTTCGGAATTTCGGTCATTTTTGCTCATCCGTATTTATTTGATTTAAAGTTTTAAATATAATGATTTGTAAAGTAAATTTTGCATTCCTCATATCAACTTACAAAGTTCAATAATGTTGAGCCGGATGAAGAATTAACAAATTCTGGAATTAATAATAGAGATAGGGATTAAAATTTAGTTATTGATTAATTTGAATTTTAGAATTGTTTACCTTTCCCAAAACACTTAACAAAATAAGTTACAATTGAAAAACTAACGATTTATCTCCAAAATCGTTTCAGTTCCGGTATCGGTAAAATTGTACTGTAAATTGTCCACAACATTTTTAATAATAAATATCCCACGTCCGCTTTCTTTTAATAAGTTTTCCTTTTCGGTTGGATTTGGAATAGTGTTTAACTTAAAGCCACTGCCTTCATCTTTAATTTTAATTGTAATTTTATCTTTGCTAATAATTACTGTAATCGTAATTTTTTTATTCGGGTCGGCTTTATTCCCATGCTTTATTGCGTTTGAAATTGCCTCCGAAATAGCAAGTGTAATCGTATCCAATTTTTCATTAGGAAGAAATTTGGAAATTTTCTCACTAACCAAACTATGTAATTTAGGAATATTTTCAAGGATACTAGGGAATTCTTTATTTAAGATTATTTCTGAGGAAATTGTCATCTGGAATTTTTGATTAGTTTCTCTATTTCAAAAATTAAATTGCGTAGTTTTTTTACTTCGTTTTCGAGTTTATAAATTCTGTATGACTCAAGTTTTTCCGTCCCACCAAGCAACCAATTAAGATCGCAGCCAACTTTAAGGAACTTCAAAAGAGTTTTTGCACCGGGTTCTCTTCTTCCGCTAATGTAATGTTGTAATTGTTGTGGAGCAATTTCGAGGGCTTTAGCTAATTTAGCAATGCTGCCGTACCGCCTTTGTGCAAAAATGCGAATTCTATCACCAAGTCCAATTTTCAAATTTACATCATCAAAAAGGTCATAAAATTCATAATGTTCTTGGAAAAACTCAGGTTCGTATTGTTTGGATGCGATTATTTCTTTGAGTTTTTCGTAAAGTTCATCCTCAATATAATTCTCTTTGGATAGAAAATAAGCAAGTGTTTTGGGCTTCATTCCAATTTGTTCGGAAAGCCATTCTATACTAATTCCATTTGAATACATTAAATATTTAATTTCTTCGGAACGTGTCATTCAAAACCAAATAAAAATTGTTTTATCTAATAAAGTTAAAGAAAAATTCATTAAAGATTTTTGGAATTTTTCTAAAAAAATTGTTAAATTTATTGACTTAAATAAAACTAATAGGTGAAATAAATGAAAAAAGGTATTCATCCGACTTATCAAAAATGTGTTGTTACTTGTGTATGCGGAAATACTTTTGTAACTCGTTCTACTGTTCCTGAAATTAAGTTGGAAATTTGTTCCGCTTGCCATCCGTTCTTTACCGGAAAACAAAAAATTGTTGATACTGCCGGTCGTGTTGAAAAATTCACTAAAAAGTACGGATTGAAAAAGTAAATTTTTACAATATTTTGTTTAGTAGCCCGCTTTAATTAGGCGGGCTTTTTGTATTGTAAGAAACCAAATTTTACTATTTTTCCAATTCAAAAACGATTAATAAAAATGAAAATTGTAGAACTACGCGTAAATTCAAAATATATTGATTTATTTAAGCGTCTTATTAAATCGCTAAACAATTCAAACTCTGCAAAAGAATTAATTGAAGCAAGTAGAGAATTTGCATTCGAATATAACAAAACAACTAATTCCAAAATTGGCGGAAGTTTGATTTTTTCGCTTTCCCTTATAGTAAGAATTATTGATAATCTTTTTGAGTTTTATTCCAAAAATAGAGATGACTTTTTTCTGAAAAAATCATTCGATTATTCGGTTAAAAATTTTGGGGCAAGGGAATTTATTTCACTGCTTGATAATTTTATTAAAACATTTCCACCGGATGAAATTTCCGAAAAAAAATTAAACGTTGAAGAATACATTTGGCAAAGAAAAAATGGCAAATACAATTACGAAAAGGAAATCGCTCAAACAATTCTTGCTTTTCTTCTAAACGAAAATCCTGCATTAGAACAAATTGCAGATTTATTTGATATTCGCAAAACAAACTTTAGCCGCGAGTTTAACAATTACGTAAAAACGATTGATGAATTTTTCCGCAACGAACCGCCCGTTGTCAAATCGAAAAGTTTGATTGAATTTCTTCTCGAACCGATAAAAAAATTTCCGAACAATTTACAAGCTCAACTAGAATTCATTAAAACCAATTGGTCGGAAATTATCGGCGATGAATTTTTACAGGAAATTTTAATCGCTAAAGATTTATTTAAAGAAGATGTAATTAAACACGCTATTGATTTTACACCACAAACTATTGTTCCGCAATACAAAATAAAATCAGATAGTTTCCAGCACGGAGGTTCTGAATATACTGAAATAATTGACGAATACGAAGCGGAAGAAAACTTTACACCCGATACCGATTGGATGCCAAATGTTGTGATGATTGCAAAAAACACTTACGTTTGGCTCGATCAACTTTCGAAAAAATATCAACGCGACATAAAAAGATTAGATCAAATTCCGGATGAGGAACTTCAACTACTCGCAAGTTACAACATAAATTCGCTTTGGATAATTGGCGTGTGGGAACGTAGCGAAGCATCGAGAAAAATTAAGCATTTGCGTGGCAATACCGATGCGGTTGCTTCTGCGTATTCGCTATACGATTACGAAATTGCACACGATTTAGGTGGCGAAGAGGCATATCGAAATTTAAATGAGCGAGCAAAAAAATACGGCATTAGGCTCGCTGCCGATATGGTTCCAAATCACACAGGCATTTATTCGAAATGGATTACCGAACATCCCGATTATTTTATTCAAACTAATAAACCGCCCTTCCCTAATTATTCGTTTACTGGGGAAAACTTATCGCCGGATCCAAATTTTACAATTCGCATTGAAGACAGATATTGGACAAACACCGACGCGGCGGTAGTTTTTCAATTTATCGATAATCGTACCGGTGAAATGCGATTTATTTATCACGGCAACGACGGAACAAGTATGCCGTGGAACGATACTGCACAGCTCGATATTCTTAAAGCGGAAGTACGTGAAGCGGTAATTCAAAAAATTATGGAGGTCGCACGTAAGTTTTCCATTATACGATTTGATGCGGCAATGACTTTAACCAAAAAACATTTTGCGAGGCTTTGGTATCCCGAACCCGGCAAAGGTGGCGATATTCCTTCCCGTACTGAATTTTCGATGACAAAAGAACAATTCAATAAATTTTTCCCAAAAGAATTTTGGCGTGAAGTTGTCGATAGAATAAATAATGAAATGCCCGATACGCTTTTGCTTGCCGAAGCGTTTTGGTTAATGGAAGGTTATTTTGTCCGTACACTTGGAATGCATCGCGTTTACAATAGTGCATTTATGAATATGCTTATGCGTGAAGAAAATGCAAAATATCGAGAGCTAATTAAAAACACTTTGGAATTTGAACCCGGTATTCTAAAACGTTACGTAAATTTTATGAGTAATCCCGATGAAGAAACCGCGATTAAGCAATTCGGCACTGGCGATAAATATTTTGGCGTTTTAACGTTAATGGTAACCTTGCCTGGACTTCCAATGTTTGCTCACGGACAAATTGAAGGATTTACCGAAAAATACGGAATGGAATACAAGCGTGCATATTACGATGAAAAACCGAATTACGAATTAATTGAAAGACACAAACACGAAATTTTTCCGCTTTTGGCAAAACGTAAATTGTTTTCGGAAGTTGATAATTTCTGGTTCTTTGATTTTATTGAAAACAACGAAGTAAACGAAAACGTCTTTGCTTACGTAAACACTTGGGGAAATGACAAAGCACTTGTTTTTTATAATAACAAATATTCACGTGCAAACGGGTTTATTAAAAATTCCACGCCGAAACTTAAAAACGGTAGGTTAGTAACCACTAACATAATTGACGCTTTGAATTTACCTTACGACGATGATTTGATTATTACTGCCTTTGAACAAATTTCGAAATTAAATTTTGTTTTTAAAATAAAAGATTTCAAAAACGGATTTAATATTCATTTAAATGGCTTTGAATATAGGGTTTTCACTGACTTTAATATCATTACTGAAAATAAAGATGTTTACGAAAATCTTTACCAAACCCTGAATAAACAAGGCGTTGCTTCGTTAGAAAAAGAAATTTCGAAAATCGAACTTAAACCATTGCACGATGCCGTTTACAAAATTTTTGAAGATAATACAATTGATATTCTTGTTGAATATTTTGACAACGAAGGAATTACAAAGGAAGAAGAAATAAACAAGAAGTTGAAATTCTTAATTAACAAGTTTAATTATCTCTTGAATTATGCTATTTATTTTACCGGAACTAATGTAGAACTATCCGAATTCCCTCAAGAGTTTGAAGAAACATTTTCCGCTCTGCAAATATTACGTAAAGATTTAATGCTCGAAAAATTTGAACTTGATAAAACACTGCACAAAAGTTTACTCTTATTCTTCGAACACAATTACAGAATGAACTTGGTAATACTCATTCTTATTTTTATTAAAAAAGCATTTATTAAAATCGAAACCGAAGGCGGAAAAGAAGATTTTATTGAAAATATTGTATTTCCCGAAATTTGTGCAGATGTAATTCGGCAAACCGGCAAATCGGAAAGTGAAATTACTGAATTCAAAACATTGATTGATATTCTTGTTGAATACACCGAAAGTAAACTTCGAATATTTACCAAAGACGTTTTCCCCAATAAATTCAGTGCTATTGAAAAGCTTTTGTCAAATAATAAAACGCGTGAATTTCTAAAAATCAATAAATACGAAGGGATAACATATTACAGAAAAGAAAACTTGGAAGAACTTTTCGATTGGTTCTTTACGCTCGATGTTATTTTTGAATACGTTAAATTTAACAAATCACAAAGCACGCTAAACGAAAGAACGAAATTCTTAAAAGACGCATTAAGTAAAATAAATAAAATTAAAATTACATCCGACGATAGCGGTTACAAATTAAACAAGTTTTTTGAACTTTTGAAAAAATATGAAAAATAAATCCGTTGCTTTTAGAAAATTTATCTGGCTACTTTTTTTAGTAGGCGGGGCTTTAGTTTCCGTACTTATTGATTTATTGCATTTTACAGCTCTTTTTCAAAACATTTATTTCCACATTGTTTCTTTTATTTTGGGAATTACACTTTTACGCTTTGTTTTAACTGTTGCTAGAAATACCGGAAGAACATTAGCCAAATTCGGACGTAAAGGAAATTTGCCACGCTTTGAAACCAATGTGCTTGTTACACAAGGTGTTTATTCGTATATGCGACATCCAATGCATCTCGGTTTAATCTTCTTCCCTCTTTCTGTTGCATTGATTATCGGTTCTCCAACATTTATTTTTATCATTGCACCTTTGGAAATGCTTTTTATGATAATAATGATTTTTACCTACGAAGAAAAAGAAGCAATTGAAAAATTCGGTGAAGATTACCTCGAATACAAAAAGAAAGTACCGTTCTTTTGCTTCAAACCGGAATGCATTGGGGCATTATTAAAAGAAGTAAAGAAAAATTCAATTTGAAATAAAACTGAATAAAGAAATATTCGTCAAAATAAAGTCAAATAAATTTAGGTGATGAAATGAAAAATTTCTTAAAACAAAAATTACTTGTACTTGCTTTAACAGGACTAAGTTTAATAGGCTTGGCATCTTGTTCAGCAAATACACAAACCGTTGCTAACAAAAGCAGTAACGTAAAAGAAATAATTACATTCAATCCCGATACCGTTCAAGCAAGCAAATACGATATTGGGAAAATGTGGACTTTCGATTTCCCACCGGTAGATTATTTCAAAAAAACATACAATTTTGCACCGGATGAAGATTGGTTCGAGAAAGTAAGACTTTCCGCACTTAAATTCGGGAGTTGGTGCTCGGCATCGTTCGTTTCGGCAGACGGATTGGTAATGACAAATCACCATTGTGTTGATTTTATTACCGAACGAATCCAGAAAGCAGGCGAAGATATTGCCGAAAACGGATTTTACGCAAAAACGCTTGACGAAGAAAGAAAAGTTCCAGGTTTATTCGTCGATCAACTTGTTTTAATTGAAGATGTTACGGACGATATTCTGGATGCAATGAGCAAAGGCAAAACCGATGAAGAAAAATTGAAATTAAAAAATGAAAAAATTCAGGAATTACAAAAACAGTATTCTGACGAAACCGGTTTAATTTGCAAAGTAACAGAACTTTACCACGGCGGAAAATATTCGCTTTACGGATACCGCAGATACAACGACGTAAGAATGGTTTTGGTAAATGAACGCGCTGTTGGACTTTACGGTGGCGACCCCGATAATTTCACCTATCCGCGTTACGATGCCGATTTTGCCTTCCTTCGTGTTTACGAAGACGGTAAACCTTTGCACACGGATAATTATTTCAAATGGAGTCCGAACGGTGCAAAACCAGGCGAACCGCTTTTTGTAGTTGGAAATCCGGG
>CAYZGB010000053.1:0-12496 GCA_964477915.1 uncultured Melioribacter sp.
AATTAAAATCGTTTGAAGAAGTTAAAAAAATACAAGTTACCGGTGAATTAAGACGAGGAAGAGAAATAATTGAGAAAGTAGAAATACTTGCATTATTAAACGAAAATAGTTTGAAAATTTTCGAGAGAAAATTAAATAACTTATTGAAATTAAAGAAAATAAATCCAAATACTTTAGGTAATTCCTTTCTGATTTTGGATTTCGGAAAGAATGTTTCCCTTTATTACACCGAAGATAAAGCTGATTTTGTGAGATTGAATTTTATCTTAACTGGGAGCAAGGAATTTACCTCAAAATTTGATTTATCAGATAATTATAAAAACGAAAAGGAAATTTTTAAGAAAAATCAATTTCCGTATGTTATTCCCGAAATGCGGGAGCATTCTATTGATGAACTTGCCGTTTATGATTCCGATTTGTGTTTTTCCGAAATAAAAGGGATGCTACATTTCCACACTGTCCGTTCGGATGGTTACAATACGCTTGAACAAATGGTAAGTGCCGGGAAAAATCTCGGTTTCGAATATTTTGCCGTGTGTGATCATAGTAAATCCGCTTATTATGCAAATGGATTAAAAGAAAAGGATTTGGAAATTCAAAAAAATGAAGTTGCCGAAGTTTCCCAAAAATTGAATATTCCTGTTTTACACGGAAACGAAACGGATATTTTACCGGACGGCTCACTCGATTTTTCGAATGAAATTCTTGCCTCGCTCGATTTTGTTGTTGCTTCGGTTCATTCGTCATTTAATCTTTCCGAAGAAGAGATGACAAGGAGAATTATCAAAGCGGTTGAAAATCCTTACGTTTGCGTTTTAGGTCATCCAACCGGTAGATTGTTATTACGACGTGATGCATACGCAGTAAATATTAAAAAGGTAATTGACGCTTGTGCCGAAAATAAAGTAGCAATCGAGATTAATGCAAATCCAAATCGACTTGATCTCGATTGGCGTTTACTTGATTATGCAAAAAGTAAAGGGGCAATTTTTGCAATAAATGCCGATGCTCATTCAACGCCCGAAATCGAGTATACAAAATACGGAGTTAAAATTGCTCGAAAAGGTGGTTTGCAACAAGATGATGTATTTAATTTTTGGGAATACGAAAGATTAAGAAAATTCTTTTCCGCTAAAAAATAGATAAAAATAATTATCAATTATGAATTTTGAATTTTGAATTTTGAATGACAAGCTGCCGGTTAAGAAATACTAAAAAAGTATTTGGCTTAAATCAACATTTCTTTAAAAGTTGATTTGTAAAGTTTACGACAACTCTTAACAAATAAAAAAACCGCAAACGAATAACGCTTGCGGTTTCTCTCCGTTCCTCACATTAAGAAAGATTTATTTCTTTCTTAAAATTTTCTCTATTTCATCCCACATCTCTTTGGGAATTTGTTCGAGCATATTGAATTGTCCCGCTCCTTGCAACCATTCGCCACCATCGATAGTAATAACTTCGCCGTTAATGTAAGCCGAATAATCGGAAAGTAAGTATGCTGCAAGATTGGCAAGCTCTTGATGTTCACCAACGCGACTAAGCGGAACTTTTTTACGGAAATCGAATTTCTTTACCAAATCACCAGGAAGTAATCTTTCCCACGCACCTTTTGTCGGAAAAGGTCCGGGTGCAATGGCATTCGTTCGAATCCCGTATTTTCCCCATTCAACGGCAAGCGAACGGGTAAGTGCAAGAACTGCGGCTTTTGAAACAGCCGACGGAACAACATAAGCTGAGCCAGTCCAAGCGTAGGTCGTTACAATATTTAGCACGGTTGCCGATTGTTTTTTCGCAATCCAATCTTTACCGAAAGCAAGCGTGCAATTGTATGTTCCGCGAAGTACGATATTTACAATAATATCGAAAGCTTTGTGTGAAAGGCGTTCCGTTGGACTAATAAAATTTCCGGCTGCATTATTTACAAGCGAATCTACTTTCCCGAATTTGTTTAATGTTTGTTCGAGCAAATTTTCAACATCGCGATAATTGGAAACATCGCATTGTACGGGCAAAACTTTGTTTCCGGTTTCGTTTGAAATTTCTTCGGCCGTTTTTTCAAGCACTTCAAGTTTACGACTTGCAATTACTACATTTGCTCCGAGTTCACTAAAATAGCGAGACATTGATTTTCCAAGTCCCGTTCCACCGCCGGTTACAACAATTGTTTTTCCTTCAAATTCGCCTTCGCGAAGCATTCCTTTTTTGAATTTCGAGTCGTTCATCTTTCTCCTTTATATTTAAGAGTGACGGAATAATCCGCAAATCATTCCGTCACTCATGGCTAACGAAGTACGCTTGAAAATTAAAAGCAATATTTATTTTCTTCGATTAATTTATCCGCAACTTTTCTACGCAATGCGGTTGTGTTTATTGCATCGTATTTGGTAAAGCGTTTCAAACCGAGTTGCAATAGTTTCATTTCGTCGCCTTCGGCAAATGCTGCAACGGCGTGTTTTCCGTTCATAAAGATACGTTCGAGAGCGTCGTTTAAGAATACTTTCGTCATTGCTTCGTAGTATTCGGCTTCTTTTTCGCTGTGATTTTGTGCGAATTTAATTGTGCGTAAAATCGCCGATTCTGCTGCATAAATATCAATTACCATATCGGTAATGTTCATAATAATTTCCTGTTCTTCGCCGAGTTTTTGCATAAATTTCTGAACAGCACTTCCGGCAACCATCAACGCGGCTTTTTTCGCATTTTGAATTGCTTTCAATTCTTTTGCGAGGAAGCCTTCCGGCTCGTTGCCGAATTCGGGAATCGACATTAATTCTTTTTGAATTCCCATTGCGGGACCGAGTAAATCGAGACGACCTTTCATCGAGCGTTTAACAAGCATATCAACAACAAGCAAACGATTGATTTCGTTCGTTCCTTCGAAAATTCTGTTGATACGCGAATCGCGATAAGCACGTGCAGCGGGGTATTCTTCCGAATATCCGTAACCGCCGTGAACTTGAACAACTTCGTCCACAACATAATCAAGCATTTCCGAACCGAATACTTTAAGTATCGAAGATTCAATTGCGTATTCTTCCGCGGCTTTTACACGAGCTTCGCTATACGAAAGTCCTTCCGCCATTAGTTTTTCTTCCAAATCGTTAATCAATCCGCTTGTTCGCAATACGGCTGCTTCGGAAACAAAAATCCGTGTTGCCATTTCGGCAAGTTTGTATTTAATTGCACCGAAACTTGAAATGGGGCGTTTGAATTGTTTACGTTCGTTTGCGTATTGAACCGCAATTGTAAGATAACGTTTAGCACCGCCGGTTACCATTGCACCGAGTTTAAAACGTCCGACGTTCAAAATATTAAATGCAACGTAATGACCTTTACCGATTTCGCCTAGAACATTTTCTTTCGGGACTTTAACATTATCCAAAAACAATGCACGAGTAGAAGAACCTTTAATTCCCATTTTACGTTCTTCTTCACCGCGTGTAAAACCTTCCGAATCGGTTGGAATAATAAAGCAAGTAAATTTATCGCCATCAACTTGTGCGAAGGTAATTAGAATATCGGCAAATCCACCGTTTGTAATCCACATTTTTTGTCCGTTTAAGATGTAATGCGAGCCGTCTTCGGAAAGTGTAGCGGTTGTTTTTGCCGAAAGAGCATCCGAACCGGAAGTAGGCTCGGTAAGGCAGTAAGCCGATTTCAATTCGCCGGAAGCCAAGCCAGGCAAGTATTTCTGCTTCTGTTCTTCCGTTCCGTAATAAAGAATTGGCAATGTTCCAATTCCGGTGTGAGCGGCGTAAGTAACACCGAACGAATGTCCGCCTCCCATTTCCATTGCGAGCAATGTGTTTGTGTTAAAATTTTCTCCAAGTCCGCCGTATTCTTCCGGAACAGCGGTCCCGAGCAAACCGAGTTCGCCGGCTTGTTCAAATTTCTGAATTACCAAATCGAAATTTTGTTTATCGATTTCTTCAACGTTCGGAAGTATTTCCTTATCGATAAAATCGCGAGCGGTTTCCGCCATCATTTTTTGTTCTTCGGAAATATCTTCCGGCGTAAAAACAGATTGCGGATCGCTTTCTTTAATTACAAATTCACCGCCTTTCAAATAATTTTTTTCTTCACTCATTTTTATTTCCTCTTTTTTATTTCAATTTCTCAATCAATTAAAGTCGTTCGAAAATTGCCGCAACGCCTTGTCCACCGCCAACACAAGCGGTTACCATTCCATATTTTTTATCGCGACGTTTCAATTCGTTTATTATTTGAACCGTGAGCTTCGCACCTGTGCAACCGAGCGGATGTCCGAGAGCAATTGCACCGCCGTTTACGTTAAGAATTTCGGTATTAAGATTAAGTTCACGAATAACAGCAAGCGATTGCGAGGCAAAAGCCTCGTTAAGTTCAATTAAATCAATATCACCAAGATTCATTCCAGCCTTTTGCAATGCTTTCGGAACTGCAGCAATCGGTCCAGTTCCCATTATTTCAGGGTCAACACCTGCAACGGCAAAAGAAACAAGACGTGCAATCGGCGTTAGGTTAAGTTCTTTAACAACATCTTCGGATACTACAAGAACGAATGCTGCTCCGTCCGACATTTGCGAAGAATTACCTGCTGTTACGCTTCCGCCTTGTGCGAATGCGGGTTTAAGTTTTGCAAGTGCTTCAAGCGAGGTATCTGCACGAGGTCCTTCATCTGTATCTACAACAAAACTACGTGTTTTCTTTTTTCCGTTTTCGTAATAAACTTCGTTTACTTCAATCGGAACAATTTCATCTTTGAAATATCCGTTCTTAATTGCATTAATTGCTTTCATATGGGATTCGTAAGCAAATTGATCTTGGTCTTCCCGCGAAATGTTGTAACGTTTTACCACTTCTTCTGCGGTTAAGCCCATTCCCATATAAAATCCGGGATTTTCTTTCACCACTTCGTAATTCGGTGCAAGTTTCCAGCCGGTCATCGGAACGAGTGTCATCGATTCCACACCGCCGGCAATTACAATGTCCATCATTCCGGCACGGATTTTTGCAACGGCAAGTGAAATTGTATCTACGCCCGAAGCACAAAATCTGTTTACAGTTTCGCCTGGAACTTCAATCGGCAACGATTGAAGAGCAATCATTCTACCAATTTGCAAGCCTTGTTCTGCTTCGGGGAAAGCGTTACCGACAATCACATCGTCAATTCTATGCGGATCGATTTGCGGAACTTGTTTAAGCAAATGTTTAATTACTTCCGCACCTAAATCGTCGGGACGCATAAAACGGAAGCCGCCTTTTTTCGCTTTGGCAACTGCCGTTCTGTAACCTGCTACGATATATGCTTCTCTCATAATTTTCTTCTCTTTTTTATTTCAAAATTTATTTCATTAATTTCTTAAAGGTTTTCCGGTTGTAAGAATGCTCTGAATTCTTTCGAGCGTTTTTCTTTCGCCAATTAAGCTTAAAAATGCTTCGCGTTCCAAATCGAGTAAATATTGTTCGGAAACAAGCGAAGGTTGAGATAAATCGCCACCGCACATTACATAAGCAACTTTTTCGGCAATTTTCTTATCGTGATCGGAAATGTAATTCCCTTTCCAGAACGAATAAACGCCGAGCATAAGCGACGCAAGTGCAGTTCTACCAAGTACTTTAATATCATCGCGTGGAATTGGTTTAGTGTAACCGCGTTCAGCTAAATCGATTGCGGTTTTCTTTGCTTGTGCAATTCTGCGATTTGGATTAACCACAACGCCATCGCGTCCGTTTACGAAAATATCCATATCAAACGCTTCGTGAGCCGAAGTGGAAACCTTTGCCATTGCAATGTTCAAAAATCGTTTTTGCAATTCGGGAAGTTCAATTCCACCTTCGACGTATTTATCCGATGCACGTAAAGTAAGTTCTTTTGTTCCACCGCCGGCAGGAAGAATACCAACGCCGACTTCAACCAAACCGATGTAAGTTTCGGCACTTGCTTCCACTTTGTCTGCGTGAAGAGCAACTTCGCAACCACCACCGAGAGTAAGGTTATGCGGTGCAACAACTACCGGAACATCGGAATAGCGAATGTGCATCGTGGTATTTTGAAACATACGAACTGCAAATTCTATTTCGTCGTATTCTTGCTCGGTTGCAAGCATAAACATCATTGCAAGATTTGCACCGGCGGAAAAATGTTGTCCGTTGTTAGCAATCACTAACCCACGAAAATCTTTTTCGGCAATTTCTATCGATTTATTTATTGCTTCCAAAACTTCGCTTCCGATTGAATTCATCTTTGTGCGAAATTCAAGATTTACAATTCCATCGCCAATATCGATTAATTTAGCTCCGGAATTTTCCCAAACTGTGTTTGATTCGCGTAAATTATCGAGAATAATAAACGCATCGCGTCCGGGAATTGCCTTGTAAGTTTTGGAACTAATATCATAATATTTTCTTACGCCGTTTTCGATTTTGTAAAACGTTTCGTAGCCTCCTTCGAGCATCTCTTTTACCCAATCGGCAACTTTACGTCCGTTTTCTTCGGCTTTTTCGGTAAAGCGTTTTACACCGAGCGTATCCCAAATTTCGAACGGTCCTAATTCCCAACCAAATCCGGCACGCATTCCGTCATCTATGCGGTAAAGTTCGTCCGAAATTTCGGGAATGCGATTTGAAACGTAAGCGAACAAATCGTAAGCAAGCTCACGTAAAAATTCACCGGCTTTATCTTGTCCGGCGTGCAACATTTTAAGGCGTTCTTTCAGATCGTCAATCGGTTTTGCTGCCGCAACGGAGGGGAAGTTAGGTTTTTTACTCGGTTTATATTCAAGGGTTTCAGTATCAATTTCGAGAATAACTTTTTTTCCGTTTTCATCTTTTGTTTTCTTGTAAAATCCTTGACCGGATTTATCACCAAGCCAATTGTTCTCAACCATTTTCTTAACGTATTCGGGAAGCACAAACATCTCGCGTGCTTCGTCGTTTGGGCAATCCTTGTAAATGTTTTCGACAACCTTAACGAGTGTATCAATTCCAACAACATCAGCAGTGCGGAACGTTGCCGATTTTGGTTTTCCGGTAAGCGGTCCGGTTAAAGTGTCGATTTCTTTAATTGAAAGTCCGAGTTTTTCTTTCCATTTGAAAACCGACATAATGCTAAAGACACCAACGCGATTTGCGATAAACGCGGGCGTATCTTTACACAATACCGGCGTTTTGCCGAGATACAAATCGCCGTATTGTTCAATAAAATCAATTACTTCCGGAGATGTGTCGGGAGTTGGAATAATTTCGAGCAAAGGTAAATAGCGGGGAGGATTGAAGAAGTGTGTTCCGCAAAAATGTTTTTTGAAATCTTCCGAACGTCCTTCCGCCATTAAATGAACCGGAATTCCGGAAGTGTTTGTAGAAACCAATGTTCCAGGTTTACGATATTTTTCAACTTGGTCGAAAACTTTCTTTTTAATTTCAAGATTTTCGACAACCGCTTCGATAATCCAATCGGCATTTGCGAGGTAATCCATATTATCCTCGAAATTGCCGGTTGTAATACGGGAAGCAAATTCCTTTTTGTAAACCGGTGCTGGTTTCGATTTCAATACGTTTTTCAAATTATCGTTTGCAATGCGGTTACGCAATGCTTTGTCCTCGAGCGTAAGTCCTTTTTTCTTTTCTGTTTCGGTAAGTTCGCGCGGAACAATATCGAGCAAATAAACTTTGCATCCGATATTTGCAAAATGAAGTGCAATACGCGAACCCATCACGCCCGAACCCAATACAGCAACTTCTTTGATTTTTCTTTTCATAACTTTTCTTCTCTTATTTTTAATTCCGTTAATTAATTTTCCGAATAAATTTTTTCAATTAAATCGGCATAACGTTTTAGTAAAACACGTCGTTTTAATTTTAATGTTGGTGTCAGCTCGCCTGTTTCAACAGTCCATTCGTCAGGCACAAGTTCAATCTTTTTAACCTTCTGAATTTTACCGAGGCGAGCGTTATATTTTTCAACCTCTTGCCAGATGCGTTGACGAATGCGTTCGTCTTTAATTATTTCTTCACGGGATTTAAATGGAACACATTTCTTTTGGCACCATTTTTCAATAAAAGCAAAATTAGGTACAATTAAAGCCGAAACGAATTTCCGGTTTTCGCCAACTACCATTATTTGTTCGATGAAATTTGATTCCTTCATTTTATTTTCAATCATAAGCGGAGCAACGTATTTACCACCGGATGTCTTGAAGACTTCTTTCAATCTATCTGTAATTACTAAAAATCCTTCGTCAAATTCACCAATGTCTCCTGTGTGTAACCAGCCATCTTCATCCAACGCTTTTTTTGTTGCTTCCGGTTTGTTGTAATAACCCATCATCACATTTGGACCTTTTGCAAGGACTTCGCCGTTTTCGGCAATTTTAACTTCTACACGGGGGATAGGTTTTCCAACTGTACCAATTTTATTTTCACCCTTTTCAAATCGGTTGCAAGTTATTACAGGAGAAGATTCGGTCATTCCGTAACCTTCTATAATCGGAATTTCGGCAGCGTAAAAAATACGTCCCAACCTCGGTTGAAGTTTTGCTGAACCGCTTATTATGCCGAGAACGTTTCCGCCCATTGCTTCCAACCATTTTGAAAAAACAAGCTTACGTGCAATAGCAAGTTGTAGATTGTAGAAGAACCCGTTTTCACCCTTGGCATCGTAATGTAATCCTAAATTGACTGCCCAACCGAAAATTGCTTTTTTCAAGCCGGTAAGTTCGCTACCTTTTTCTAATATTTTTTCATAAATTTTTTCTATCAGACGAGGAACCGTAGTAAAATAGTTTGGTTTTACCTCTTTAAGATTTTCACCAACTTTATCAATAGCTTCGGCAAAATAGACCGCTGAACCTACTGCTATATAAAAATAAACTGCTGCTCTTTCAAATACATGGCAAATTGGCAAAAAACTCAATGTAATATGAGTATTATTATGTGGCATTACTTCATTAATTGAAAGTACGTTATTGATGATATTTGAATGAGAAAGCATTACACCTTTCGGCTCTCCGGTTGTCCCCGAAGTGTAAATAATTGTAGCCAAATCGAATTCGCTGATGCTTTCTTTGATTTCTTCGAGCTTCGGCATTAATGAGTCATCCGCCAAGTTCATTATTTCGGTGTAATGTTTTACACCATCAATATGTTCAAAAGAGTAAATGCCTTCGACAGTAGGGCAATCATCTAATACTTTTTTTACTTTTTCATACAGATCTTGGTTCTCAACAAAAACAAGCTTTACCCCAGCATCATTAAAGATGTAACGGTAATTATCTTCACTAATATTGGGGTAAAGAGGTACATCAACAGCGCCTATTTGGAGAGTTGCCAAATCTGTAATTGTCCATTCAGTACGATTGTAAGAAATGATTGCGAATTTGTCGTCTTTGCCGTAACCGAGTTTTAGAAAACCAAGACTCAATTTGTTTACGGTCTCAATTAATTCTTGAGTTCCGTATTTTCTCCAAGTTCCGGTTTTTTTATCACAAAGAGCATCGGAACGTGGGTAATGTTTCTTTTGATATTCAAGAATATCAAAAAGCCTATTGTTAATTATTTTACCGATTTTTTCCACGAGACTCCCTACTTTGTAAAAAATACAGAACTAAAATAGAAAAAACGAAATTTTTCTGCAAGCGAAAATTCGCTAAAAATGAAAATCCGCTATTTGTCCTATTTTCGTTTTTTGTTATATTTGCAATTAAAAAAAAGAATTATTTTTGACGTACAACAACGATTACATAAGGCTGATTTTTGGAATAAAACTAAAGAACTTACGACTTTCCAAAAAACTCTCTCTTTCAGAGCTTGCAAAAAAAACCGGAATGTCCGTTTCCTATTTAAATGAAATTGAAGCAGGGAAGAAGTATCCTAAATCGGATAAAATTGCTGCACTTGCTTCGGCGCTTGATGTTTCGTACGATAAACTTGTTTCGCTAAAACTTTCCAATAAGCTTGCTCCGATTACGGAATTAATTGAATCCGGGATTTTGGAAAAATTACCTTTGGAACATTACGGATTCGATGTTCGGAAAATTATTACTCTTATGTCCGACGCCCCGATGCAACTTAACGCATTAATTTCAACATTAATTGAATTGGCAAAAACTTCCGAGCTACGTCAAAATATTTTCAGTAGAACTGCCTTACGCACTTACAAAGAACTTAATGAAAATTATTTCGAAGAAATTGAAACACTTGTAGAAGATTTCAGAAAAAAAAATTGCAACTGCGATGAACCTTCTGTTTCGTTAAATTCGCTGAAAAATTACCTCGTAGAAAAATTCGATTATCAAATTGATGAGAAACAGTTAAACGAATTTGAAGAGTTGTCAAATATTCGTGCCGTGCTTGTAGAAAATGAACAGCATAAATTGTTCTTAAATAGTAAGCTTTCCAATTATCAAAAAAAATTCATACTTGGTAAAGAAATTTTTTACCAAATAAATTCCGTCACGGAACGTGCCTTTATTCATTCCGACTATGATTTGGAAACATTCGACCAGTTATTAAATAATTTTAAGGCATCGTATTTTTCAACCGCTCTTTTAATTAATCGCGAATTGCTTATTAACGACTTGAACGAATTTTTTTCGAAAGAAAAATTTGACAAAAAATTATTGCTCTCATTAATAAAAAAATATGATGTTTCTCCGGAAATGTTATTTCAACGAATTTCAAATCTTGCTATTAAATTTCTCGGGCTTTCCGGTTTGTTTTTTATGCGGTTTAACACATTTGTAAATTCTACAAACTATACACTTTCGAAAGAATTAAAATTAAACATTTCTCACTATCCGGGAGATTACCAAACAAACGAGCATTACTGCCGGCGTTGGATTTCGATAAAGACATTGGAAGATGCGAAAAATAAATTAATTAAAAATCCTCGTTATTCCGGATTAACAGTTGGTGCGGTACGCTCGGAGTTTTATAATACTGGCGATAAATTTTTTGCAATCACAATTGCAAAGCCAAGTAAGCTAACGATAGGAAAAATAACAAGTGTTACAATCGGATTTCCTTTGGATGATGTAATTAAAATGAAAATAAAATTCTGGAACGATTCCAAAGTACCGCAACAATTGGTTAATGATACTTGTGAAAGTTGTCCGATTGAAAATTGTAAATTACGTGCCGCCGAACCGATTAAACTTTTTGAACAAAAACGGATTGAAAAGATAAAGGAAGCATTATCTTTATTAGGGAAATAAGTTTTATTGCACTTCAATATCTTTTGCACATAGATACCACCGATTAAGAATTTCTTCACAATTTTATTGATTAGTATCCGTCATTTCAAATGGACATAAAAATAAATTAAACCTTTCTCATTACAATAGCATTTCCATTTAATTAGCAAAATTGGTATTTTACTACAATAATTATTCCAATTTATCTATGTTTGGTTATAAATCAATAAACGGAACATTAATTGATACTGAAATCTTCACACAAAAATTTGTGTGCGATTTATCCGTATGTAAAGGTGCTTGTTGTACGCTGAAGAGCGAATACGGTGCTCCAACCGATAAAAATGAAATTGAAATTATTGAGAAAAATTTACCGACAATTAAAAAATACCTACCTGATCGTGCAATTAATGAAATTGAAAAAAACGGCTTTTGGGAAATAAAAAGCGTGACTTATCTAATACGAAGCATTAATAATCGCGATTGTGTTTTTGTTTATTACGAAGGAGATGTTGCAAAATGCGCAATCGAAAAGGCTTTTAATAATGGTGAAATTGATTTTCGTAAACCGATTTCTTGTCATCTTTTCCCAATACGTATTGCGGAGTTTGGTGGCCCGGTTTTAAAATATGAAAAGTATAATGAGTGTAAGCCTGCTCGAGAACTTGGCTCAAAGAAGAACGTTACGGTATTTGAATTTCTTGAAGAACCGCTAAAAAGAAAATTTGGAAATGATTTTTATAATCAAGTAAAAGAGATAAAATTAGGGGAATAGAATATGCTCTCGTTGCAGACAAAACTGAGCCAACAACAAAAACTTACACCTCAACAAATTCAGTATCAAAAACTTTTGCAGCTTAATTCTCTTGCTTTGGAACAACGAATAAAAACCGAGCTGGAAATGAATCCCGTACTTGAAGAGCTGCAAGACGAGGAAATTGAAATTTCCCTTGAACAACTTGAAGAAAAGGAAAGAGAAAATGAGGATGATTACGAAAATACTTCGGATGACGAATTTGATTTAGAAGATTACATTGACGTAGATGAACTTGAATTTGCAAAAATTAATCGTTCGCCTGATGAAGAAAAAACCGCTCCGTTTTCACCTGTGCGTTCCACATTTTCGGAAAAATTAATTGATCAATTGCATTATGAAAATCTTACTGAAGAAGAAATGATTCTCGGTGAAAATATTATCGGAAGTTTGGATGCGGACGGATATTTTAAGGAAGATCTTGAAGAATTTCTAAAACAAGTTAATGAAACGGAAGGATTAAATCTAACTTTAGAGCAAGCGGAAAAAGTTTTGAAAATTATTCAAC
>CAYZGB010000054.1:0-12392 GCA_964477915.1 uncultured Melioribacter sp.
TACTTACGCGATAGACGAAATCTTGGTGTTCATACCGAAATGTTTTCGGATGGAATTGCGCAATTAGTTGAAGAAGGAGTAATTACAGGCGAAGAAAAAACTCTACATCCTGGAAAAATTATCGCAGGATTTGTACTTGGCAGTAAACAAGCTTACAATTTTGTCGATAATAATCCTTTGATTGAATTTCATCCGCAAGAATATGTAAACGATCCGTTTGTGATTGCAAAAAATAAAAAAATGGTAGCGATTAATTCGGCAATAGAAATAGACTTAACCGGACAAGTTTGTTCCGATTCGATTGGAAACCGTTTTTACAGCGGAATTGGTGGACAAGTAGATTTTATCCGCGGTGCCGCACATTCGGAAGGTGGAAAAGCAATAATTGCTCTTCCTTCAACAACCAAAGACGGAAAATATTCCAGAATAGTTCCTATGCTTAAACCGAATGCCGGTGTGGTTACTTCGCGAGGAGATGTTAGATACGTCGTTACAGAATACGGAATTGCTCATCTTTTTGGAAAAACAATTCAAGAGCGAGCCCGTGCTTTAATTAATATTGCTCATCCGAAATTTAGAGATGAACTCGAAGAATTTGCTAAAAAAAATTATTACATTTAATTATGATTGCAGTAATTGGTGATATTCACGGTTGTTATTACACTTTGTACGAACTCTATCGGCAAATTGAAAAAAAATATCCCGAGGCTGAAATCATTTCACTCGGTGATTTGGTAGATAGAGGAAACCACAGCTACAAAGTTGTTAATTTTATCATTGAAGAAAATATTCGGTTTGTTCCGGGTAATCACGATTATATGTTTTATCATTTTTTCAAATATCCTTCAAGCACATTTGCACGCTCGTGGATTTTTAACGGAAACGAAGCAACTCTCGAATCTTACGAAGGACACGAAGATGAAATTCTTGATCATATTGAATTTATTGCGTCAGCACCTCTCTATTTGGATTTACCCGATGCTTTTATTACTCACGCCGGTATTTCGAGATACTACGAAAACTTCTTACCGGATAATTTCCGCGAGGATTTATCTTCCGTAAAAGAAGTGATTGAAAGAGATTATCTACACGATATTGGTGTGCTATGGACGCGTGATCCGTTGCTCGATATTGGGAAATTACAAATTGTTGGTCATTCCAAAATTAACGAGCCGAAATTCGATGTTGATGCAAACGCTTTATATATCGATACCGGAGCGTTCGCAGGAAATAAATTGAGTGCCGCTATTGTAGAAAATAACGAGGTTATTGAAATACTCTCCGAAAAAACTCACATTCAAGATTACAGAATTTATTAGTGGTGCAATTCTCCGGTAATTCCAAGCAAAACTTTTTCAGGAGTAAGCGGGGTAGAAATTACTTCCGAAGCTTTCGGGTTTACTTCTTTCATTGCATTTAATATCGCAAAATAAACAGAAATTCCGTACATAAACGGTGGTTCGCCAATTGCTTTCGAATGAAAAGGTCCGTACGGATTTTCATCTTCTTCGGTAAATACAATGTTGATCTTTTTGGGAGTAAAATATAAATCCGGTATTTTGTAAGTGGAAAGAGAATTGGAAAGTAATTTCCCATTTTCACTCTGAACAAGTTCCTCCAAAGTTAGCCAACCTATTCCTTGAACAACTGCCCCTTCCGTTTGTCCCAAATCGATTTTTTTATCAATACTTTTACCAAGTTCGTGAACGATATCAATTTCATCAATTTCGTACGTACCCCGTAAAACGTCGAGCGTAATTTCTGCTAAAGCAGTTCCGTAAACGTAATAGGCAAAGGGCTTTCCTTGATTTTTTGTTCTATCGAAATTTAAATTTGGAGTAGCGTAATATGCGTGTGCCGATAGATCCACTCTTGAAAAATAAGCCGAATTAATTAATTCTCCCCAAGTAATTTCAGTAGGTTCACCGTTCAAACAGACTTTTTCATCAATAATTTCAATATCTTCAACATCATTAGCATCGAGCATTTTTTTTGCGTGATTTAATAAACGTTGCAAAATCGATTTCGAGGCGGAAATTGCAGCGTTGCCATTTAAATCCGAACCGGTACTTGCCGCCGTTGGCGAAGTATTTGCAACACGAGTTGTGTTTGTTGCTTCAATTTTAATTCTATTTTTATTTACCGAAAATGTTTTTGCTACAAGCGTTTTAATTTTTTCATTTACTCCCTGCCCCATTTCAACTGCTGCGGTGCTAACTCCAATACTTCCGTCGGTGTAAATATGCACCAACGCACTTGCCTGATTAAGAAAACTACTCGTAAACGAAATTCCGAAGCACACAGGCATTGCTGCAATGCCTTTTTTAAATAATTTGTTTTCGGAATTAAAATTTTTCACATCATTTATTTTATTGATAAATTCAAATTTTTCTTCCGCCAAATTCCAGCATTTTTTTGCTTGTACGCGTTCTGCTTTTTGTCCGTAATAAAAATAATTGTTTTCATCAATCAAATTTTTCTTTTGAATTTCCCAAGCGGAAACTCCCAATTTTTCAGAAGCTTTGTAAATTGCAGACTCTATTACAAACATTCCTTGCGGACCACCAAAGCCTCTGAAAGCAGTGTTTGGTGGCAAATTTGTTTTACAAATATATCCGGTAGCTTTCACATTTGGAATAAAATAACTTCCCGTTGTGTGAAATAAAGTACGTTCCAATATTGCAGGCGATAAATCGGCACACGCACCGGCATTCTGGAAATAAACAACTTCGTAAGCAAGAATTTTTCCTTCTTTGGTTAGTCCTATTTTGTAATCCGCTTCGTACGGATGACGTTTGCCGGTCATTCTTAAATCTTCTTGTCTGTTAAGCACTAATTTAACCGGACGTTTTAATTTATTGCTTGCAAGTGCTGTCATTACCGCCCAAGCCGTCGCTTGATCTTCTTTCCCACCAAATGCTCCGCCAAGTCGCAAAACTTCAACTTCAACAAAGTTCATCGGAATGCCAAGCACCCTTGCAACAGTCCTTTGAACCGCAGTAGGACTTTGAGTTGATGAAATTATTTTTATTTCACCGCCTTCTTTGGGTAATGCAATTGCTCCTTGTGTTTCGAGGTACAAATGTTCTTGTCCCGAAATTTCAACACTTCCTTCTACTACAACGTCGCATTTTTCGAAAGCCGATAAATCACTGTTCTCAAAAATTACCGGTGGTTTTATAAGTAATCCTTTTTCAAATGCTTCACGTGGATTTGTAACGACGGGTAATTCTTCAAATTCAATTTTAATTTTTTCTTTTGCCTTGCGTGCTATTTCCAAACTTTCGGCAATTATCAAAGCAATTGGTTCGCCGATAAATTGAACTTCATCTTCGGCAAGAAGTGTTTCATCCGCTATAATATTTCCAATTTGATTTTCGCCTGGAATATCATCCGCAGTTAAAATATCAACAACACCACTAATACTTTTTGCATCATCCAAATTTATCGATTTAATTTTTGCGTGTGCAACAGGGGAATCGAAAACAGCAATAAATAAAGTGCTTTCCGGTACTTCGTAATCATCTATAAAAATAGATTCGCCTCGTACGTGTTTAATTACATCCGTATTCATATTAACTCCGCAATGTCAATTTCGTTTGGAAACAAAACGGCAAAATGAGCAAATATTAAGCGGTTTAATAAGGCTCTTTTATATTTTTCAGAACCACGAATATCGCTAATTGGGGAAATTTCACTCTGAACAATTTCAAGTGCTTTTATTACTACTTCGTTCGAAATCTCTTTACCAACTAAAAATTCATTTGTTTTATCAAGTAATTTAGGATAAGAATAAACACCGCCTGCGGAAATGTTTGCTTTTTTTATTATTTTGTTTTCCGTTTCAATAATTGCGGCAGTATTGACGCTTGCAATATCCAAATATTTTCGCTTCGAAACTTTTTCGAAATTAAATTTAGATTCTAATACGGATTTTGGAATACGAATTGCTTCGATAAATTCACCTTCGCATAAATCGATTTTTTTATATGCTTTATAAAATTCTCTTAAATTTACTTCCCTTCTCTTATCATCAAAATTACGGATTATTAACGTAGCATTTAATGCAAGTAAAATAATACTTAAATCACCAATGGGCGAAGCATTAACAATATTACCGGCAAGTGTACCGGCATTTCGAATTAATTGCGAAGCAACTAATTTTTCGAATTCCGAAATGTTTTTCGAAAGATTTTGAATTGTGGGATGCGAAAAAAATTCATCAAACGTTACTGTACTGGAAAAAACAATGTTTTCGTTTTCTTCGTAAATTTTCTTTTTAATAATTTTTTCAATGGGAATTACATTTTCATTCAATAATTTATTTGGTTTCTGAACGAGTAAATCCGTACCACCAGCAACAAAAGTGCTTGAATTGCCGATTTCTGTTTCGTTGATATTTTTAGTTATACTTGATAATTTTTCTTTTACCGAAATAAAATACTCGGGCAAAACTTTTTTATTTACCAAAAACTCAATACGATTTTTGTCAAATTCGTATTTCGAAAATTCATTAACAATTTTTTTAACAGCACGTTTTATTGAGCCGTATCCGGTGCATCTGCAAATATTTCCCGCAATTGAATTGTAAGCATTATCGAGAGTAATATTTGTAGCACTCAACAAAAAGGAAGTTAGCGAAGAAACATATCCGGGCGTACAAAATCCACATTGTGCAGCACCTTCTTCTGCAAAATATTTTTGGATTAAGTTTAACTCGTTTAAGTTCAAACCTTCGAGAGTAACAATATGTTTACCGGCAACATTTGCAATAGGATAAATACACGAAGCAATGTTTTTGTAACAAAGTTCGTCATCTACAAGTTCGCCAAGCAAAACTGTACAAGCACCGCAATCACCTTCCTTGCAGACTTCTTTTACACTTGTTAGATGTTTTTCTTTTCGTAAAAAATCCAGTAAAGATTTGGCGGGATGAACATCAGCAGTTACAATGGTATCGTTTAATAAAAATTTTATTTCCATTTCATTTAATTCCGAATTTGCTTCTAAAAATACGAAAATTCAAAACAAAGTGAATTGGAATTTAGGCGGAAATTGATGTTCCGTGAGCAAAGAAATCTATTTGAGATAAACAGAATGGCGTAAGATAAAATCTTTCTTTATTGTTAAGATTGCGTTGAGAAATCTTTATTTCGTTCTTTAAGATTTCTCACCCCTCTGCAAAAAGTTGCACTGGGGGTTCGAAATGACAATTTGGAACTGACTACGAATTACTGACAAAATCCGCTCACTGCTCACCGCTCACTGCTCACAAAAAAATCCGTTAAAATCCGTCGCATCAGTGTTATCCGTGTTCTATTAAGAATCAGAGGAAATCATAACAAATAAGTAAAATCAGCGTTCTATTTTAATTCCGTTCACTCACAAAATTTGGAATTTGGTATTAACTACGGACAAAGACCAAGAATTACGGACAGAAAGAACTTATCAATTCATATTGTTTAGAAAAAACCTAATTACCTTGTAAAATTATTCTAAATTTTCATTAAAACTCAAACCATCTTTCAATAGTTTGGGAATTATTTCCTTCAAAATCATTATGCGTAAACTCATTCGTGTGTGGATTGTAATTGTAATCCTGAATATATTTTTTGTGGTTTAGGCTTACATCTTCAATTGCATCAAGAATGTAATTGAGTTCGTCGTTTGTCATTGTTGGGTGTAGCGATAATCTTACCCAGCCGGGTTTGTGTTCGAGGTGCCCCTTGTTTATTTCGTCCGTAATTTGATGCGAACGTGTTGGGTCGATATGCAACAAGTAATGCCCGTAAGTCCCCGCACACGAACAACCTCCACGTGTTTGAATTCCGTATAAATCGTTAAGAATTTTTACAAAGAAATTATAATGAATTTCATCGGCGTAAAACGAAAGAACACCAAGCCGTTTAATGTTCGTAGGAGCAAGCAAATGTATTTTTTCTATTTTTTCCAATCGTGGAATTGCAATTTCAAGTAACTCTTCTTCCCTTGCTAAAATTTTATCTACACTCATTTTTTCTTTTAATTTAATTGCAAGTGCACCACGAATTGCTTGTAAAAATCCGGGAGTTCCGCCGTCTTCACGCAATTCAATATCATCAACGTATTTATGTTCGCCCCAAGGATTTGTCCAATCAACTGTTCCGCCACCCGGATGATCGGGAATTTTTCGCTGGTAAAGTTTTGAATCGAAAATCAAAACACCGGAAGAGCCCGGACCACCAAGAAACTTATGAGGTGAAAAGAAAATTGCGTCGAGTTTTTCCAACGGATTTTCGGGATGCATATCAATTTTCACATAAGGTCCCGCCATTGCAAAATCGGCAAAACAAAGTCCGCCGTATTCGTGCATTAATTTTGCCATTGATTTTAAGTTTGGCATTATTCCCGTTACGTTGGAAGCTGCAGTAAAAGAACCGATTTTCAATTTTCTGTTTTTGTAAATTTTCAACACATCTTCAAGTTTGTTCAAATCAACCAATCCGTTTTCATCGGGTTCGAGCACAACCACTTCTGCCAATGTTTCCAACCACGAGGTTTGGTTTGAATGGTGTTCCATATGTGTTAAAATTACAACAGGACGTTCATCTTCGCTAATATTAATATGCTTTTGAAGTTGCTCGGGAACGCGAAGCCCAAGCAAACGTTGGAATTTATTAATCGCCGCAGTCATTCCGTAACCGGCAAAAATCAGCACATCGCTTTTATCAGCATTAACGTGTTTTTTTATTATGTGTCTTGCCTCGTGGTAGGCTTTTGTCATCAGAGTTCCGGTAATTGTTGTTTCGGTGTGTGTATTTGCAACATAAGGTCCGAAATCGTTTTTAATTTTTTCTTCAATTGGTGTGTAAAGCCTTCCGCTTGCTACCCAGTCCGCATAAACAATTTTTTTTCCGCCGAAAGGTGAAGTAAAAGTTTGATTAATTCCCGTAATGTTCTTTCTAAAATTAGAAAAATAGTTTTCAAGTTCAGTCATATTTTCCTCACAAGAATGTTTTCGAAAACAAAAAATAATAATTGTTTAACGAGCTAACAAAAAAGAATTATTTTGAAATGTATAACGAAATTCTTATTCTTACAAAAGATTAATTCAAATTTAAGTATATTAGTAGGGTTTATAATGTTAAAGAAATTATCAATTTTTATTTTACTCTTTTTCATTGTTCAATCTTGTTCTCATATGCAATTGCCTTTATTGAAAAACATATCGCAAAACAAGTACAATCTAAGTACCGAAAAACAACTTGAAAATCCAACCCATTTGAAAAAAATAGATGACCTTTACAATTCGGGAATAGAAGGCTATTTTGACGGGGCAAACAACGTGAAAATTTATTACAAGATTTTTTACAAACCCGAAGAAAAAGGTGCAATTGTAATCTCTTCAGGAAGAACCGAAGCGGCAATCAAATATAAAGAATTAATTTACGATTTATACAACAACGGATTTTCCGTTTACATAATGGATCATCGTGGGCAAGGATTATCCGACAGAATGTTACCTAACCACGATATGGGTTACGTGGATGATTTTGAAAATTACATCAAAGACTTAAAAAAATTTTACGATAAATTCGTAACAGCCCAAAAACACAAACACATATTTTTACTTGCCCACTCAATGGGCGGAGCAATTGGAATGACTTACCTCGAAGAATATCCGAATGATTTTGAAGCAGCGGCTTTTAGCTCACCAATGTTAGGTTTACCTTGTCCTACTTGTGAATTTATCGGTTTATTAGCAGGAGATGAACCTAAATACGCTATGGGGCACACAGATTACGATAAAAGTGACGAAACATTCGAAAACAATCAACTTACTTCATCAAAAGTTCGTTATGAATTAATGCGAAAGGAATATGAAAAAAATCCCAAAGCAAGGCTTGGCGGTGCAACTTACCAATGGGTTTACAAATCGTGTAAGCAATTCGATAAAATTTTTGAAAATTGTAACAAAATAACAACTCCGTTAATTTTATTTTCCGGTGGAAACGAAGAAATAGTTGACCCGGAGGCTCATTCCGATTTTATTGAAAAAATGAAAGAACTTGGTAAAAACGTAAAAGCATATAAAGTCCCAAATGCAAAGCACGAACTATTCATCGAAAAAGATGAAATAAGGATTCCAGTATTAACAACAATTTTGGATTTTTTTAACAAATATGCGGATGAACGATAAAATTAATTCAAAAAATTTTTTGAGTTTTTTTGAAAAAATATTTTGTAAAATTTAATCTTTTTTTTATAATTGTATTTGACATTTCGGGGCTGCAAACCTTTATATGTTCAAAAAGAACATTTACGTTGTTTTGACCAAATTTTTATAGGCAATATGCATTTTTACACACATAAAACAACTTATTTCACCAACAAACGGAGGTCTTTATGAGATCTTTTTTATCCTACCTGCTTATTCTGTTTTTGGTTGCTTCTACCTCGTTTTCCCAAAACAAGGTGGTTGTAAAAAAACCGATTAAGTTCGCAAAAACACCTCCTCTATCTTCAATTACTCCTATTCCACCTCAAGATAGAGTGCAAGCGTGGAAAATTATGAAAAAAATGATTCCCAACCCTTCATTCGAAGAAGGAAGAAACGTTAATAATTTAACGGGAATGGATCCCGTTATACAACGTGAAATGGGAACCAAGAAAATTTCGACGAAAGATATGACAAATTTCGAAGGCGTCGGAAATGTTGATGGTGTTGCTCCACCAGATAATATGGGAGATATTGGTCCTTCGAATTATTTCCAAATGATAAATCTTTCGTTTGCTATCTTTAACAAAAATGGGCGTATGCTTTACGGACCAGCAGCCAACAGCACACTTTGGCAAAATCTTCCTGGTCCTTGGAGTGGCTCAAACGATGGTGACCCAATCGTAAATTACGACGAAATGGCTGGACGTTGGGTTGTTTCTCAGTTTGCATTACCTAACTTCCCTGATGGTCCTTATTATGAATTAGAGCAGTTTCTGCTACTTCTGATCCGCCGGGAGAATGGTATTTATATGCTTTCCAATTAGACGATATGCCTGACTATCCGAAATTAGGTGTTTGGCCTGATGCTTATTATTTGAGTGTTAATTCGTTTAGTGCAGGTAGTCTTTCCTTTATGGGCGCTGGGGTTGCAGCACTGGAAAGAGATAAAATGTTAGCTGGTGATTCTACAGCTCAAATGATTTTCTACCAAAAAGGTTCTTCCGTTTACAGCTTATTACCGGCAGATTTGGATGGAACAAATACTCCACCAGCCGGCACACCCGGAATTTTTGCCGAGCTTGGAACTTCATCGCTTAACATTTACAATTTCATTGTAGATTGGGATAACCCTTCGAACTCAATGTTTGTTGGTCCTACTCCTCTTCCAATTGAGTCTTACAGTGATATTTGTACTTCAAGAGATTGCGTTCCGCAAGCTGGAACAAGCGATAGATTGGATGCTCTTTCCGGTCGTTTGATGTTCAGATTGCAATATCGTTACTTCGGTGAAAATGACGAAAGAATGGTAACCAATCACACCGTTGATAACGGAAGCGGTGTTGCGGCTATTCGTTGGTACGAATTAAGAAATAGTGGAAACGGTTGGACTGTTTATCAACAAGGAACATATTCTCCCGACGACACTTGGCGTTGGATGGGTAGTATTGCAATGGACGTAAACGGAAATATTGCTCTTGGATATTCCGCTTCGAGCAGTTCCATTACTCCTGAAATTAGAATGACCGGACGTTACGCAAACGATCCGCTCGGTCAAATGACTATCCAAGAAGTTACGATTATGCAAAGCCCTTCTGCCCAAACAAGTGTTAACCGTTGGGGCGATTATACTAATATGACTGTTGATCCAACCGACGGAGTTACTTTCTGGTACACAAATGAATACTCCAACGGCGGTTGGGATTGGGGCACTAGAATTGCTGGTTTAACATTTGAAATTGATAACACACCTCCGGCAGCAATTAACGATTTAGCTGTTACCGGTGCTCTTTCCAATACCGTAACATTACAATGGACAGCAACCGGTGACGACGGAACAGACGGAACAGCCTCCCGTTACGATATTCGTTATTCCACAACCCCAATGACCGAAGATCAATGGGATTCCTATCCTCAATTTGAAAATGATATGATACCGCAAGCTTCCGGTTCTACTGAAACTATTACGGTAACCGGTTTGGATTTTGCTACTACATATTATTTTGCAGTTCGTGCCGTTGATAATCTTGGTAATTATTCACCAATTTCAAATACACCAACAGGAACAACCGACAATCCGCCGGTAATTTCTGTTAACCCTACTACTCTTTCTGCAAATTTGTTAACCGGACAAACACAAGATACAACGTTTGACATAAGTAACGATGCATCTGCCGGAAGTAATTTGGAATATTACATTGAAATTAGACCCGGAAGCCAAACCTTCCCGAAAAATTCCGTTCCACAGAAAAAATTAACTGATGCCCAAAAACAAAAATTGGCTACTGATATTAACAAGCGCGGTAACGGAATTTATCCGAAAATGTACGCTTTGGCTTCGAAAGATGATTTGTTAATTGATGAAACTTTCGATAACGGTGTTCCCCCAGCAGATTGGACTGTTGTAGATAATGCCGGAACCGGTGTTGTTTGGAAAACCGATAGTGAATGGGGCGAAGGTAACTACACTGGTGGCGAAGGCTTTTCAGCCTGTGCAAGTAGTGATGCTGCCGGTCACGTAATGTTCGATACCGAGCTTTGGACACCTGAAATTAATATTATGGGAAGACGCGATATTTATTTGGATTATCTCGCAAACTTCCAAGACCTCGGAAACAGTGATTATCTCGATGTTGATTTAAGTTTCGACGGCGGTCAAACTTGGACAACAGTATTAAGTTGGAATGAAGACCATGGTACATTGCATGGAACACCCGGTGAAGAAGTAACTTTATTACTTGATGATTATATTCCTACTGCTGCTGCAAATATGATTATTAGATGGCATTATCATACCACAGATACTGATCCTTGGCAATGGTATGCTGAAATCGATAATGTACAATTAGTTGCCGGCGGAAGTGCTTGGTTAACAGTTAATCCGCTTGAAGGAAATGTTGGCATCGGACAAATCGCAACTACAAATGTAACTTTTAGTGCTCTCGGAATGTACGGCGGTACATATAATGCAGCAGTAGTTGTAATTAGCAACGATCCAGCTAATCCAGAAGTTCCCGTTAACTGTACTTTGGATGTAACCGGCGTTGCAGATATTGACGTAACTCCGGATTCTATCCAATACGGAACACTTTTTGTTAATCAAAAGGATAGTGCTGTTGTTACTGTTGCAAATTTGGGAACGGATGATTTAACTATTTCTTCAATCACTTTCGATAACACCGATTACTCTGCAAGTGACAATGCATTTGTGTTAGCTGCCGGCGAAAGCCGTGACGTTATGGTTTATTTAATGCCTACACACACCGGCGAAGATAACGGTGTTATGACTATTACAAGTGACGATGTTGACGAAGGTACTGTAAACGTCTATCTCTTTGGTTTTGGTTCCGATGCTCCTGTTGTGGATGTTCAACCGACTTCACTTTCTGCTGATTTGTTAACAGGACAAACTCAAGATACTTCGTTTACAGTAAGCAACGTTGGAACAACTACCAGCGAATTGCAATATATGGTTTCAATTGAATATCAAGGTAAAAATGCTGTTTCGAAACCATTAACCCCAGCACAAATCGAAAAGAACAGACTTGACAACGGTAAACGTGTTGGACACGGTAAATACCAACCAATGTATTTACTTGGAAGAAAAGACGAAACCTTATTATCTGCCGATTTCGAAAATGGTGTTCCACCTACAGATTGGACTGTTGTAGATAATGCCGGAACCGGTGTTGTTTGGAAAACCAACAGTGAGTGGAATGAAGGTAACTATACCGGCGGTGAAGGAGAATCTGCCTGTGCAAGTAGTGATGCTGCCGGACATATAATGTTCGATACGGAATTGTGGACTCCAACAATTAATGTTGCTGGTCGTCAAGATTTGTATTTGACTTATAAAGCAAACTTCCAAGATCTCGGAAACAGCGATTACTTGGATGTAGATTTAAGCTTTGACGGCGGTCAAAATTGGACAACCGTTTTGAGTTGGAACGAAGACCACGGAACATTGCACGGAACTCCGGGTGAAGATGTCAGTATTTTATTAGACAACTTTATACCTGTTGGCAGTTCTAATATGATAATCAGATGGCATTACCACACCACTGATTCAGATCCTTGGCAATGGTATGCTGAAATTGACGACGTTCAACTTGTAGGCGGTAGTGCTTGGTTAGCCGTAAATCCACTTGAAGGCGCTTTAATGAACGGCGAATCGGCAACTCATGCTGTTACATTT
>CAYZGB010000055.1:0-12389 GCA_964477915.1 uncultured Melioribacter sp.
AATACTTAAACACGCTTCCGCCGATAAACTCGCGAATTACCGAATCACGTGGAATTGGCGAATCGTCGGCAACCGGCGTAATTGTTTCGAGCAACGAGGCAACACGCTCGGCACGTTCGTACGCATCGGTTTTAAGCGGGTCGCCCTTGTAAAGTTTTCTCCAATTCTGAAAATGCTCAACCATTTTATGTGCATAAAGCGGAAGTTCATAAGGCATTGCACTGTTTACGATAAAATCAGCTTTGGAATTATTCGGAATAATATTTCTCAATTCGCTTGAACGGACGTAATGCCAATGTTCAAGAGTTTGTTGCGGATTGTAAGCTCGTTGAACAGAATCGCGAAGCATTCGGCGAATTAGGCGAATATCCGTCCAGCGAATGTAATTGCCGTTTTTGTCTTTCATCTGCAAAAGCGGTTCGATGTAAATTCTGTATTTAAGTTCGTCGGGAATGTTTTCGCTGAACTTCGGATAAAGCCCGTGCAAACTATCGATTAAAATAATTTCGTTTTCTTCCAATTTCATTCGTGTACGATTTAAGTAACGTTTTCCGGTTTTGAAATCGTAATAAGGAATGTAAACTTCTTCGCCATTGCTTAATTTTTCAAGGTGTTCGTTAATCAAATCCAAATCGAGTGCTTGCGGTGTTTCAAAATCATAATCGCCGAATTCATCTTTCGGGTGAAGTTCCAAATCGAAAAAGTAATTATCAACATTCAGAGCAACAAACTTGTAACCTTTTTGCGAAAGTTTCTTTTCGATTTTGATTGTGGTTGTCGTTTTCCCCGAAGAAGATGGTCCGGAAATCATCACCATTTTAATCGTATCGATTTTTTCCAAAATTTGCGATGCCGCGGTTTCCAAATCCCGCTCGTAAGCCTTTTCCGATTCATTTACAATAGAAGCGAATTCCCCCTTTGCAATTCGCTCGTTTAATAAATCAACGGTATTTACTTTGTAATCGACTGCCCAATCGAGCACGTACCATATTTTAGCCCAAGGAATATTTTCGTTCGGCATCGATTCGTACTTCGCCTTTGCTGCACGTGCTTTTGCTCTTTCTTCACGGTAAAGAATAAATGCCTTGGCAACTTTTGCGTGTCCTTCTTCTACCAAAACTTTTTCAATTATATCTTGTATTTGCTCTATGTGTGGAATGTCGTTTTCTTTTAGTTGAGATTTTAATAATGCAATTACTTTATCGGCAAGTTCATCGGCTGTTTTTTTATCGCGTCCTCCAACTGCAACAGCGGCACGGTAAATTGCGTTCGAAATTCTTTCTTTCTTAAAAGGTACTTTTGTTCCACTTCGTTTTATTACGTATTTGATTTCCATTTTCAACTCCAATTATTTACTTCGATTTAAAAATAATAAAAAATCAAAAAGTGGATAAATTAGAAGGAGGGGAATTTACATTTACGAAAAAATATTATTGATATTCAATCTCCGAACGAAATTGTATTTCGAAATGTAGCACAGATTTCTAATCTGTGCAATTTAGAAAAATAAATTGCCACGAATACGCGAATGAAAAGCGAATATTTATTCCCGACAGAAACTCAGTTTCGGACGGAGGAAACTGAACGCTGAACGCTGTCGGCTGACCACTGTAAAGATTTCTCACCCCTCTTCCGACGTGTCGGAATCGGGGTTCGAAATGACAATTTGGTATCGACTAAGAACAAAAGAGGACGGACAAAATCCGCTCTCCGCTCACAATCCAAAATTTTCGCCCCTACGAGATTTTATTTTGTTTTAGTAGAAGCAAAATGTTAGCAACACTAACAAATCTTACATCAAAATTTTGAGTTTCATTCCAGGCTTGATTTTATTGTCTTCGAGATTATTCCATTCCATAATTTCGCTGACGTGACAATTATGCGCCCGTGCAATTTGCCAAAGAGATTCGCCTTTTTTTACAACGTGGTATTTTACTCTGTGGTTACTTTTCCGCGAAGGAACATCCGCATACTGAACGGTACGTTTTTTATTTTGATTATTTAAAATGCGGTTTGTTTTTACTTTTCTATTTGAAGCAACAACTAATTTTTGTCCGGCTTTAATTTTATTGCTCGTTAAGTTATTTAGTTTTTTCAAATCTTTTACCGAAATCCCGTTAGCCAAAGCAATTTCGCTTAACGTATCTCCGCTCTTAACTACGTAAATTCCGTTACGAGCTTTTTTACTTTCGGATTTTTTTATACTCGATTTTCTTCCGTTATTCGCGTAAATTACCAACGATTTTCCAGCAACAATTTTATGCCCGCGAAGGTTATTCCACTTTTTCAAATCGCTACTTTTTACGTGAAATTTTTCGGCTATTTCACTTAAAGTATCTCCGGGCTTAATTTTATATGTAATTTTATTGCCGTTTATTTTTGTGCTTCTTTTTTTCTTCGGTGAATAAGCATAACGAACAGACGATGAATTTTTACCAGTATAAATGTGCAAAACTTTGCCGGCGTAAATTCTGTTTCCGCGAATATTATTCCATCTTTTGATTTGGGAAACTTTTACGCCGTATTTCATTGCAATTGTCGAAAGCGTTTCGCCACGGCGGATTTTATGTCGTACCCACATCCCGCCCGAGTTTTTGTAAAGAATTCTTAATTTTTCGTTTCTGCTCTTATTGTCAATCGATGCGTAAAAATCCGCTTTCGAGCTATCGACGTAAATTGTAAGTTCCTCTCCAATGCGAATTGATTTTGTGTAAGGCAGATTGTTCCAGTTTCTAATATCGGAAACCCGCACGTTAAAAATAGTTGCCAAATCAACAAGGTTATCGTAACGCTTAATTGTATATTTTACCGGAACTTTACCTTGCGGAATGAATTTATCGTTTTCGTTAAGAATCGAAAACTGATCGTAGTTAATATTTCCGGTAGTTTCGTTGATTTCCAAATCGTACGGACTTGAATCTTCGTATTTCGAATAAGTATCAACGGCGGGAAGTTCGTTTACGCTTAATTCAAAATCGTTTTCAATTTTTCCGTGAATTGGGATTTTTAATTTCGTTCCGGGGTAAATTCTTGTGCGCAAAGTCATATGATTAAACTTTGCCAAAGTTCTTGTTTTAATTCCGTATTTGTAAGCAATTCCGCTTAAAGTTTCACCTTTTTTAACAACGTGATAAATGTATTGAATTTTTACATCGTCGGGAATGTTTTGAATATTGGTTACAAAAGCATCGTAAGTAATTGCCGGCACTCGCAAGTAATAACCGCCGTAACCGGCAGGAGGCGTTGAATGTTGAATTAATGCGGGATTTAATTCCTTAATAAAATCGGTTGTTGTTCCCGCACATTTTGCAATTACCGAAAGTTCAATTGCTTCGTCGATAAAATATTTTTTTGTATCGTAAGGTTTTTCGTAACGAATATTTTCAAATCCGAACTTTGCGGGATTTGCACCAATTATTGTTGCGGCTATGTATTGTGGAACATAATTGCGTGTTTCGCGTGGAATAAATCTACGAATTTTCCAAAAATTTGTACTTCCGGCTCGCTTCATTGCACGACGAATATTTCCCTCGCCTGAATTGTAAGCCGCCAAAGCCAAATACCAATCGCCAAGCGAATTGTACAAATCTTTCAAATGTTTTGCAGCAGCCCTTGTCGATGCTTCGGGGTCGCGACGTTCGTCCAAATAAAAATTAATTCGCAAATCGTACAATCTCGCAGTTCCCGGCATAAATTGCCACAATCCCACTGCATTTGCCCAAGAACGGGAATTTGGATTTAATCCGCTTTCCATCATACTTAAAAAAATAAGTTGTTGCGGAACGCCTTCTTCCTTAAAAATATCTGCCATCATCGGAAAGTATTTACCGGAACGGCTCAACCAGCGTTCCATTGTTCTTCTGCCCCTTCCGGTAAAATACTCAATAAACTGTTCGACGTATCGATTTATTTCAAGCTTGAAATCACCAACGGAAATCACATCAATCGGCATATCACCGAGTGTGCTATCTTCAAGCTCAACATCGGTTGCGTTGTTAATCCATTCTTGTAATGCAGTGTTCGAAACGCTATCCGGAATTTCATCCAACGTGGAAAGGTAATTTTGGTAACTCGATTTTACGCTTTCTTCAAGTTCGAGGTAAGAGTTATTCTTTTCGATATTATCGAAGTAGCTGATTTTATCGAGAATATCAAGCGATTTTTCAAAATGCATTAACGCTTTTTTTGTGCTATCCGATTCCGAATAATTAAGTGCAAGTAAATATTCTTTTCGTGCTTCTTCCATTAACGAATTAATTACGGCATCGCTACTTGCAACTACGGTTGAATCCTTGTCGCTCGAAATCCAATTATCAACAGTTTTAACAACCGAATTGTAGTAACTGCAAGAGGTAAGTGAAAAAAGTAAAATAATTGTTAAAGATTTTAGTTTATTCATCAAATATTCCTTTTCAAAATCTAAAATTTGGCAGCAAAAATATCATATAAAAAACATCGTAAATATAAGGAAATAAATAAAATATATAAAGTTATCTAAAACTAAATTAGGTAGTCTATTCAACTATTTTTAGATAATACGAAAACATTTGGAATATCTCGTGAAATCTATTCGAATTGTTATTAAGTTTAAAACTTCTATTTTGCAAATTAAAAAATGGAATTTGTGATATGAAATTTTCCTTAAACGTCGATCACGTTGCAACATTGCGTAACGCACGCGGCGAAGGGCAACCCGACCCTGTTACTTTTGCTTTAATGGCTGAAAAATATGGTGTTGACGGAATTGTAGTTCACTTACGTGAAGACAGACGCCACATTAACGAACGCGACGTTCGGTTATTGCGTGAGCTAATTACTACTAAATTAGATTTGGAAATGGCGGCAAACGAAGAGATAATCGAAATCGCTTGCGATGTAAAACCCGAGCTTGCCACTATTGTTCCCGAAAAGCGACAAGAACTTACAACAGAAGGCGGACTAAACGTAATTGATAATCTTGAACATATTAAAAATACAATTGATCGCTTACACAATAACGATATTGCCGTATCGTTATTCATTGAACCGGAAATAGAACAAATTGACGCTTCGGTAGAAATAGGTGCCGATGTTATTGAAATTCACACAGGTAAATTTGCCAATGCAAAAACGGAAGATGAAATGTTCGATGAGCTTGAACGAATTCGAATTGCGGTAAAACATGCTAAAAAATTAGGACTTGGTGTGAATGCCGGTCATGGTTTGAATTATAACAATTTGAAAGAATTTATAGCAATAGACGGAATTGATGAAGTAAGCATTGGGCACGCTGTAATTTCCCACGCTATTTTTGTTGGTTTGGAAAAAGCTATTCGCGAAATGTTAGAATTAACAAAACTTAAATAGAAGATTAATTTTCGATTTCTTATTTTTGTTTTTCCTTTGTTCTTGAAAAATATTAATAAATATCAAAACAAATAAAAGGTAAAGCCATGTTAATTTTTGCCGCGTTAACTTTTACTGACGTTTGGCTTCCGTTAATTTATCTTTACGGCGTAGGAGGAATTATTTTCTTCTTCGGTATGTACTTTATTCGCCGTACGGGAGCTATCGATTTATCTCTCCATCGTCACCGAAAATGGTGGAGATTAATGCTCTTCGGTTATTTTTATTTTCTTTTTCTTCACACTTTTTTCATAATCTTGGGGTTAAATACGTAAATGGAAACTACAACATTGCATCATATCTCGTATCATAGCATAGGTTCTTCCACCGATTGGATTGTAATGGTTGTTTATTTTATCGTTATTATGCTTTTCGGAAGTTATTTCGGAAAATACAACCGTTCAACACAGGATTTCTTTTTCGGTGGACGCAGATTTTCGTGGTGGCTAATTGCTTTTTCAATTGTTGCTACAGGTGTTGGAAGCCACAGCTTTGTTAAATATTCCGCTAAAGGTTTTGAGCACGGGCTTTCCTCAACAATGACTTACATTAACGATTGGTTCTTTATCCCGTTCTTTCTTTTCGGTTGGTTGCCAATAATTGTTTACACGCGAATTCGTTCTATTCCCGAATATTTTGAACGGAGATTTAATCCAACTGCACGGTTTCTTGCAACACTTCTTCTTCTTTTTTATATGGTTGGATATATCGGAATTGGATTTTTAACGCTCGGTAAAGCTGCAATGCCTCTTTTACCGGAATCCTTTATGTTATTTGGGCATTCTATCCCCGTTACTTTAATGGGCGTTGTAACTTTAATAGCAATAATTACCGGTATTTACATTACTTTCGGTGGGCAAACAGCAGTAATATTTACCGATTTATTGCAAGGCTTTGTTTTGCTTTTTGCCGGATTCTTACTTTTCTTTTTGGGATTGGATTATCTTGGCGGACTTGGTGTTTTTTGGCACGCATTACCTACGGAGTGGAAATTACCGCTTGCAAAATTCAACAAACCACCGGATTTTAATTTTGTCGGAATTTTCTGGCAAGATGCAGTTGCCGGTTCTGTTGGATTTATGTTTATGAATATGGGTTTGGTAATGCGTTTTATGGCAACCAAAAGTGTGGACGAAGGACGTAAAGCCGCAACATTTAATATTCTCGTAATGCTTCCGCTTTCGGCAATTGTTGTTGGCAACGCCGGATGGATTGGAAAAGCAATTTCCGTTTTACACCCGGATGTAATTAGTCCAAACACTTCGCCCGACCAAATTTTTGTTGTTGTTGCAAATGTTGTTTCGCATCCGGGAGTTTTCGGTTTCATAATGGCGGCACTTACTGCGGCTTTGATGTCAACTGTGGATACATTAATTAATGCTACTTCTGCTATTTACATTAACGATATTCACCGCCCGATTGTTGATGCGTTAAAAAAATACCGAAACGAAAGGAAACGGGACCGAGATAAACGCGAGCTAAACGCAGCAAGAATTTCTTCGGTAATTATTACTGCTCTTGGCGTAGTTGCTGTTTTAGCATTCAAAGGATTTCCAACGGTTTACGAAGCACACGGATATTTTCACTCTACTTTAACTCCTCCGCTTGTTGTTGCAATATTTTTAGGAGTATTTTGGAAAAGGTTTAACTCGGCAGCAGTAATTACAAGCTTCTTTGTTGGCGTGGCTTTAATGCTACTTGGAGCAAATCATCCTGCCGTGCTTATTAAACCTTTTGCTCACGGAATTCAGATGCACCACAAACATCCGTATAGTTACATTCGCGCTTTGTACAATTTGGTTGTTTGTTCCGGTGTTGGCATTCTTGTTGTTTACACAACGGCATTCCAAAAAAGATATGCCGAAAAAATCAAACAATCGTCATCCGAAAAAACAATAGTTTACGCACTTTATGCCGTTTCTGCTCTTCTGTTTTTACTCGTCGCCTTGGATTTATTACCGCTCTGGCTCTCGCTTATTTCAGCTTTGGTAATGATTTTTACAATTTCCATTCTTACAACTCATCAATCGAAATACGATGAAGAAAAACAAACCGAAGGCTTGGTAATTTGGTCAATTAAAAAAGCAATGGAAAATTTCAAAGGTGGAAAAGTTAATCTTTCCGAAGGCGAAAAAGTTACGGTTTATTACAAACTGAAAGAAGGTGATGAGGATACCGTAAACCTTTCGCGTAACGATTTGGCAAAGATGAAAGCAAATCCCGGCGACTTGGTTTATGTTTCCGATAAGCGTAAATATCTCGGTGGATTAAAATCTTTCCACTCACGCATTGGCGAACCTCACGACGAAGACGGCGTAATTTACATTACCGAAGAACATCTGAAACAAGGTGTGTTGATAAAAGGTAAACCCCTCGAAGCGGAACTTGAACTATAATTCTTATTTTTTGCTTCAGTTAAAAAGGCGGACGAAAGTCCGCTTTTTTTATTTCTTAAATCAGAACAGAAAGACAAACGGTTTGTATCCCAATATACTACTATTCTTTGTGATCAAATTTTGGTTCTATCTAAAAAAACTTCGAAATAGTGGGATAAATCCGAAAAATCGGTATCTTCAAGAGACATTGAAATAAATTCCGTAAAAGTATCTAAGATAACCACGGCATTCAAGTTAGCATCTTTTTGAGAAAGTTCTTTTAGTTTATCTACTACATTTTGATTAACAAGACGAATTTCTTCATAAATATTCCCGAGATTTTTCATTTCCCAATCCGGTTCTAATCCGTTTTTCCAACGTAGAAACTGTGCAAAAAGATAAGTGGAAAAAACACGATATTCTGTTTCTTCCGGTGTGGCAAAAGGCAAATGGAAGGGAACCATAGGTTTTAGTTTTGCCAAAATCGGGCAACCGCTTGCCGGCATAATAATTCCTAATAAACTACTTAATCCCCGTTGGATTGAAGTTTTAAGAAAATATTCCCTCTCTTCCGTAATAACTTTTATTTCTGCAATCTGATAAGAATATTTGTTTGCAAAATATTTAATTATTCCCGGTAATTGTATTGCAAGCGGGCAATAATCAAATTTATCTTTAACAGGACAAATTGAACAAGCAAAATAATCCATCTTAGCCCACTCAATTTTCGGTGGTGAATTTTTTATTAACAGTGTTTTTCGATCGATATCAATATCAAAAATACACTTATCTTCTTCTTTTTCACATTTAATTTCATAGATAATTTTAAATGAACTTCCTTTCTCCCCCAACATTTCAGACTCCGCAAATTTTTTCTTTTTGTTGATTAAAATCGTTTATTAAAAACTCAAAAACTTCTTTAACGCTCAACTTTGAATTTATTTGTGCAGCAACCTGACCGGCTTCAAGCATTCCCTCATCCAAATCGCCTTCAAAAATTCCAAGCCTTTCTCTTTTTTTCTCAAGAAGTTTTAATAAAGTCTCCGTTCCAACACCAGCATTTTCAGTTTTAACTGCATCATCGGCAAATTTATTTTTAATTACTCTTGCAAGAGCTATTTTCTTTAATATCAAAGTTGTATCGGTATCGCCAGCCTGATAAATTGCACGCTTATAGTTTTCGTGTGCGGAAGATTCTTCTGTTGCCGCAAAAAGAGTTCCAATCTGAACACCTTTTGCTCCGAGTGATAGTGCCGCAAGAATTGCTTTGCCCGAGGAAATTCCACCGGCTGCAATTACCGGCACAGAAACATTTTCCACAACATAAGGAATTAACGCAAGGGTCGTAATCTCATCTTTTCCATTATGTCCGCCTGCCTCAACACCTTCTGCAACTATTGCGTCGCAACCTACACTTTCGGCTTTTTTAGCTTGTTTAAGATTTGAAACAACATGCACAACTTTAATATCGTTATTTTTAAATTGTTCAATAAATTTTCCGGGATGCCCCGCCGAAGTAAAAACTATTTTAATTTTTTCTTCGATAATAACATTCACCAATTCCTGAACGTCTCCGCGTAATAGTGGAAGATTTACTCCAAATGGTTTCTCCGTTGCTTTTCTGCATTTTCGAATGTGTTCACGCAAAAGTTCGGGCTTCATTGAGCCGGAACCAATTAGCCCTAATCCGCCGTTATTTGATACAGCTGAAGCAAGTTTCCAACCGGAAACCCAAACCATTCCGCCTTGGATGATAGGATATTTTATCCCAAATAAGTTTGTTATTTCGTTACTAATATTCATCGATTCCCCAGAATTTTTATTTCAATTTACAAACTAAAATCAACTATTACAATGTTTCATCGCACAAAAAATTAACTAACAATCTCCACAAAATAATTTTGCTACATCGTAGTTAGGTTCAAATTATTTTTATAAACAACTAAATGTCCGTACTTTTAGTAAGTCTAAAATTAAAAATAAAGGAAATTTCCAATGCCAAAAACTACATTTGCCGAGGAAATTTACTTGCGAGCCTTAACCGGAAAAGTTGTCGGGCAACACATTCTTTCCGAGTACAATAAAATAGCGGTAATTTCCACAAGAAATATTATTTGCAGTGCTTTAAGCGCCGCTGCAGAATCTGTTTTTTCTGCAGATTCAGGCGGAAAAGGAAAACATTTTGTTGTAAACGAAAGTAATGTAAATGAGGTAATACAATCGGTTGAAAAATTCTCACCTGAAGCAATACTATTAATGTTCGGGGGAGAAACACCAATTGAAGAAACAAAAAAATTATTCACGGAAACTCTTAAACAACTTGCAAAGACAAATAGAGAATACGATATAATTGTACACGTACGAATTTTTGCAGCCGGCGGTTTAAAAGAAGCAATTGAAGACCAACAAATTTTAACATATTTGCAAAATAACCGTGTAACGGTTTACACTTTCAATTTCGAAAAAGGGGAATTGATTTATAACGAAATCTATTTGGCTTCAAAAGAAACCATTCAGCTTGAACAAATTGCGGAAATACCTTTAACCGTTGAACATACCGACTTACTTAATCGATCGTTACGTAATAAAAAAGTAAATTGGATTGATGCATAATTAACAAAACAAAAGAAAGTGTTTATTATGAAAACAATTGAATTAAAAGAGAAAAAATTTAACATAGGCAAAATTGTTTGCGTAGGAAGAAATTATATAGAACACGCAAAAGAATTAGGAAATGAAGTCCCGGAATTTCCACTCATTTTTCTAAAACCCGCTTCCGTTTTAATTTTTGACGGCGAAAAAATCGTTCATCCCGATTATTCCAACGAAATGCATCACGAAGTTGAGCTTGTTCTTTTAATAGGTGAAACGATAAAAAACGCAGATGATAATTCAGCTGCAAATGCAATTTACGGATATGCAGTTGGCTTGGATATGACTTTACGCGATATTCAATCCGAGCTAAAAAAGAAAGGGCATCCTTGGACTTTGGCAAAAGTGTTCGATGGATCTGCTGCTGTTTCCGAGTTCATTAATCGCGATGATTATTCACTTAAAGGGAATGAAAAAATTTTCCTTTCGGTAAACGGAGAAACAAGACAAGATTCCACGCTTGCCAAAATGATTTTCTCTCCGGTCGAAATCGTAAAATACATTTCGCAAAAGATGACACTTGAACCCGGAGATTTAATTTATACCGGAACACCGAGCGGTGTGAGTAAAGTCACACAAGGCGATAACCTTACAGCTGAAATTGAAAATATTGGAAAATTAAATGTTACAATTGTTTAACTTTAAAATTAAAATTTTTCTTCTTGCGGGTTTATTCAAAAATCAATATTAAAAATAAGGAGTAACAAGATGATTGAAAAAGTAAGAGAACTTTTAGGGGAAGAAGCCGAAAATCTTTTAACTTACCAAGCGAAATTTCCCGCCGATCAACTAACTTTACCTGGTCCCGATTTTGTTGACCGAGTACTTTATCATTCCGATAGAAACATTAATGTTCTTAAAAATTTGCAGTGGATTTTCAATACAGGCCGTTTGGCAGGAACAGGTTACCTCTCAATTCTTCCGGTTGACCAAGGAATTGAACATACCGCTGGGGCTTCATTTGCACCAAACCCAGAATATTTTGATCCCGAAAATATAGTCCGCCTTGCAATTGAAGGAGGGACAAACGGCGTTGCTTCTACACTCGGTGTTCTGGGAATGGTTTCCCGTAAATATGCTCACAAAATTCCGTTTATCGTAAAAATAAATCACAACGAATTGCTTACATATCCTAATAAATATGATCAAATTATGTTTGCAAGTGTTGAACAAGCTTACGATATGGGAGCAGCAGCAGTTGGTGCAACAATTTATTTCGGCTCGGCAGAAAGTAATCGTCAAATTGTTGAAGTAAGCGAAGCGTTTCAATACGCTCACGAACTTGGATTGGCAACTGTACTTTGGTGCTATTTGCGTAACTCGGATTTTAAAGCAGATAAAGATTATCATGTTGCTGCCGATTTAACCGGTCAAGCAAATCATCTTGGTGTAACAATCGAAGCGGATATTGTAAAACAAAAGTTACCTGAAAACAACGGCGGTTTCCTTGCCTTAAAATTCGGGAAAACAAATCCCAAAATGTACGATGAACTTACAACCGATCATCCGATAGATCTAACACGTTATCAAGTAATTAACTCTTATATGGGAAAAGTCGGTTTGATTAACAGCGGCGGACCTTCGGGTAAAAACGATTTGGCACAAGCCGTTAAAACCGCTGTAATTAACAAACGTGCCGGCGGAATGGGATTGATTTCCGGACGCAAGGCTTTCCAAAAACCGATGAAAGAAGGAATTCAGCTCCTCAACGCAATCCAAGATGTTTACTTGGATAAAGAAATTACAATTGCTTAAAAAAACATTTCTTTCGGCTGTCGGAGTTTTAACTCCGGCAGCGTTTTAATTTTAATAGTGTATTCTGAATAACCTACATTAACCGTTACACAACAAGAAGAATTGGGAGCAAGGAAGAAATCTTTTTTCGTATTAATTTATTTACTTTTGAATAAAGAAGAATATTAGTCATTTCGAATCTCAGTTTCGGAGAGTGACGAAAAAAGAACAAATTTAAATTTT
>CAYZGB010000056.1:0-12218 GCA_964477915.1 uncultured Melioribacter sp.
CGAGACATTACAAAAAAGGATGTTTCATTTTATTGAAATTAATTTTGTTAATGACACATTGAATGTTTTATTAAATATGATTAAGGACGATTTCTCAGGCTTTGAGAAAAAATACGAAATTCACATTCCTTAAATTTTCAGTTATTTCGCTGCACAAAATTAAATTTCTCTCGGAAATTACAAAAGAAACTATTCTACGCACGAAGGTTAAAATGAGTGAAGATGTTGCTGCAACGTCTTTACAAATTTACCACAAAGGTTTGTTCCTACGGACTATGTTTTTTGCTGTTATTTCAACGAAATCGACAAAGTCGATTGAGGAGAAATCTTATTTGTTGTATTAAAGATTTCTCACCCCTCGGCAAAAAGTTGCACTCGGGGATTCGAAATGAAAATTTGGAATGGAATATATCTTTCACTTCACAAAAAGCAAATCCGTGTAAATCCTAATAAATCGGTGTTATCCGTGTTCTATTAAAAAATCATAACCGATCATGATAAATCAGCGTCCTATTCAATATCCAATCCGATTAATGACTAGATCAATTTATCACTTGTAAACGTAAAGTTTACCTGTTGCATCGCTAACAATGTACGCTTTTCCTGTTGTTTTATCGTAAGCAATTCCTTCGGCTTTTGAGTAACCCAAATCAATACTTGCAATTATTCCGGCGGTGGGAGACCATTCGAAGAGTTTTTTTGATTCGTCGCTTACAATTAAAAAATTCCCGTTGTAAAAACAGAAAATCCCCGATAAATCACCTAGTTCCGTAATTTCCTTAATTGTAGTAGCGACAAAATTTGAATTTAATTTTGCCCACAAACGAGGTTTTTTTTCATTCAAGACGAAAAATGATTTTGAACTATCAACACAAACGCCTTCTATTCCACTATTTCCGCTACCTTCAAGATTTGTAATTTGAAAGCGAGCGATTTCGTTTCCGTTCGTGTCAATGTGGACAAGTTCACGCAATTGTTCTTCCGCAACCCAAAGCGTATTATCGGAATGATCGTAAGAAATACCTTCCAAATCATCGCCAATAAAATCAAGGGTTTTAATAATGTTGCCTTTTGTATTCAATTTGTAAACTTGATTAGTGTTGTCGGAAACAGTCCAAAGATAATTGTGATTTTTGTCCAAAGTTAATCCGGAAGGTTCGAGTACTTCGGTTTGATATTCGGCAATTTTATAAAAAAAAGGAGAACCCGGCTCTGGTTCCGTTGCCGAGTCCTCCACTTTACATTCCGTTAAAATGAATGAAATTGCAAGTAGCAATATTATCTTGCTAAATTTCATCAAAATTATTTCCCGTTGTTGCTTGCACCAGGGGTTGGAGTATCGAATGTTTGCCAATTGTCGCTTCCGTCCGGATATCTTCCGTAGGAAACATCGGTTGTTTGTTCGCCAAAAGTAAGAGAATCAATAAACGTTGTTCCATTCGGTGCAACCAATCCGATTTGCTCACCGCCACCACTTAATTTTAAGTTTACGTGAAGAACGCCTTGTTCCGGTTCTTTATCTGCCCAAAGAAGCAAGAAACCACCAGCAGGAATTGTAGTGGCAGCTGAATCGGTATCGGGAATTTGCCAATTGGTTAAGTCAGTCAAATCATCGGTAATGTAAAAGCCACCGATATTTACCGCGTAATTGTTAGGATTATAAATTTCAATCCAATCGTCGTAATCGCCGTTTTCATCCGCTATTGTAGTATCGTTGCTTGCCATAAATTCGTTAATGTAAAGCACAGGCGGAACGTAACCAACAGTAAAGGTTACGGTATCGGAAGTTGCGGTTAATCCTTTTTGATCAACAGCAGTAACGTAAAAGAATACAGTGCTTCCATCGTCAAATGAGCCAATGCTTGCGGAATATTCATCGCCGTTTGCAGTCATATCTTTTTCGGTAACATCATTTCCGTTTGCCGAATAATAAACCTTAACACTTTGAATATCGTTGTTTCCATCTGTTACAGTTGCGGTAACCGTTACTTCGTCGCCAGGATTAATTGCGGAATCGGGCGAAACGGCAACATTGGAAATTACCGGCGGAACATCGGTTGAAGCACCGTTGTTACTTGCTCCAGGAGTAGGTTCACTGAATTTAACCCAATTGTCGCTTCCGTCGGGTAAACGTCCTTCCGAAATATCCGTTTCTTGAGATTCGAAAACGTGTTGGTCAATTACCGTTGAACCGTCGCTTGCAGTAAGAACAATTGCTTCGCCACCGCTCGAAAGTTTGAACGGAAGATGCAAAACACCTTGGTCGGTTTGTTTATCAGCCCATAATACTAAAAATCCGTGCGCTGGAATTTTAGTTGCAGTGTTTCCGCTTGGGATTTGATATGCAGCCGGATCATCGGTATTATCGGACATATACATTCCGGCAATGTCAATTTCCTTATCGCTTGCGTTGTAAAGTTCAATCCAATCGTCGTATTCGCCGTTTTCATCGGCAATTGTAGCATCGTTACTTGCCATAAATTCGTTGATATAAAGTTTAGGGGTATCGCCACCGGGATTTTCATCGCCTCCGCCACTGTTGTTATCATTAACATCGCATCCTACAAATGCGAGTGAAAATGCAAAGAGCAATACCATTAAATATTTGAGTTTCATTTTGAACTCCTTATTTGTTTTTAGAAGAAAAATTTCGTCATAAATTGAACGTAGCTAAAATTATCTTTTCCAATTTTGCTGTGTTCGGAAGTTTGAACATAAGTATAATTTAATTGCCAAACCATATTTGCATTAGGATACCAGTTAATTCCGGCAGTGTAATTTGCTGCAACACCACCTAAAACATTTGCATCTTCATCGGAAAGATTTACGTAGCTGTAACGCAAAGCAAGTTCCCAATTTCCCCATTTGTTTTCGGGATTTGGCAAATATTGTCCGAACTCGCCTTGTTCGTTATCCCATTTTCTGTGTCCGCCGTTAATATCCCACAAAAGGTAAACGTAACCGCTCTTAAAACCGGCAGTCGGCAAATTGTTGTTTCTGTAAACATTTACCATTTGATATTCGCCTTGTAAATGAAAATTGCGGTAAACAAAAGCGCCTTCTACTCCAAATCTGTAATCGTGATTTGTGTCTTTGATTTTCGGTGTTTTAACAATTTCATAATCTCCGATTTTTGTTTCGGGTTCGGCATCGAATTTTTCTTTCCAATTTTCGTCATCCGGTCTGTTCCACACAGCGGAAGCACCAAGGTGAAGTATCATATTATCATTATTAATCGGTGCAACGGCAAAACGTGCGGCAAATCCGCCACCGGTTTCGTTATTAGTTTTATCTTTTACGCCATCCATAGTTTGACCGAAAAACGAGGCACGAACATTCCAATTATTTCCCCAGCGGCCGTATTCAAATCCAACTCTTCTCGACATTTTAAATGCAAGTGCACCATAATATCTTTCGGGGAAAGGAATATAACGGGACGAAGTTAATATTTCCAATCCAAACGGAACTTTGAAATGCCCGAATTTTACATAGGAATTTTTAAATCCGAGAAAAGAAATGTACATATCTTTTGCTTCGGGTGCTCCGTTAGCAAAGTCCATATCCCATTCGGTGTACCAATTTTTCCACATCAACATCTTTATTGAAAATCTTGCTTTACGCAAGTGTGTTCCGTTGCTAAAATCTTTGAAATTGTTTTCAAAGAAATAAGCACCGTTAATAAATGCTCTTCCGTCAAATCTTCCGGCAAATCTTCCGTCATCGGATTTCCAGAAATAAATACCGTGATGCCATTCGGAAACGCCGGGAATTGTGTTGGCGACTTTTTTTTGCCCCTGCCCGTAAAAAGGGAAGGCAAGAATTATTGTAATAAAAAGAATTGTTATTAAATATCTTTTTTTCATTATTCCTCCTTTAATTTGTTTGATTTTTATGATTGGAAATTTTGGCTTTAATTATTGGATAAAAAAGAGATAAAGCTGCAAGTATTAATAAAATTAAGCTAATCGGGCGTGTAAAAAAGATTGTTGCGTCGTTCATTAATAATGCTCTTCTGAAATTTGTCTCGGCAAGAAATCCAAGTATTAACCCAAGTATTACTGGCGGGGTAGGGAAACCATTTCGTCTTAAAATCCAACCTAAAATTCCGAAACCAAAACAACTCCAAACATCGAACATAGAATTACCAACAGAATAACTACCGATAAAAGCAATAGAAATTATTACCGGATAAAGAACGGATTTAGGTGCTTTAATAATTTTAATCCAGAGTTGATTGCCGAGAAATCCGAAAAAAAACATTGCAAAATAAGCAATAAACATACTTGCAAAAATTCCGTAAACAATATTTGAATTTGCTTTGAATAATTCAGGACCGGGTGTTAATCCGTGTAAAACCAATGCACCGATTAGCACTGCTGTTGCCGCACTTCCCGGAATTCCAAGTGTAAGAAGCGGAACCAATGCACCGCCAACCGAGCCGCTTGTTGCAGCACCGCTCGCCGCAACTCCGTCCAATGCTCCTTTACCGAATTTTTCCGGATGTTTACTTATACGTTTTGCTTCGTTGTATGCAATAAATGCAGCAATTGTGGCTCCGGCACCAGGAACTACGCCGATTAATGTGCCGAGCAAAGCCGATTGTAGAATAGTTCTTTTGATTTCCCAAATCTCTTTAATCTTCGGCATTTTTCCCGATATCTTTTTCAGTTTCTCTTTTATTTCAAGACTGTTTTCTATTTGAAGAAAAATTTCGCCAAGTGCAAATAATCCGATTAAAGCCGGTATAAAACTAAAACCATCGGCAAGTTCGGGTATATTGAATGTAAATCTGAAATAACCTGTAAACGGATCCATCCCAACAGTATTAAGTAACAAACCGATTAAAGTAGCAATAAAGGCTTTTAGCCAATTTCCGGTTGAAAGTGATGAAGTAATTGTGAGTCCGAAAATAGCAAGTGCAAAATATTCGGCCGGCCCGAAAGAAAGAGCAGCTTTTGCCAAAGGAACGGAGAAAAATATTAAAACAATTGTTCCGAATAAACCACCGACAGTTGAAGCGATTACCGATGTTCCCAAAGCTTTTCCCGGCTCACCTTTCAGTGTTAATGGGTAGCCGTCGAAAGTTGAAACAATAGCCGAAGGTGTTCCAGGTGTGTTTATTGCAATTGCAGTAATAGTTCCTCCGTAATTAGCGGCGGAATAAACAGAGACCAATAAAATCAAAGCGTAAAGCGGTTCAAGTCCGTAACTGAACGGAACAAGCAAAGCAACTCCCATTGCCGGTGAAAGTCCAGGTAAAACACCGACTAAAATTCCCATTATCACTCCGGCAACAATAATTAGTATGGGCTGCCAACCAAATAGAAGTTTTACACCTTCAAATAATTGTCCGAAAATATCCATCAATTAACCAATCCGAAATTATTAATTAAATAATATTCCACTGGGAAGCGGAACTTGTAACACGATTTGTATTATGTAATATGATAATAACAAAAAGCCAATCGTCGAAAGGGAAATGACAATTAGATTTTTATAATTTAGCCAAAGAATACCAGCGGGAAGAAACAACGCCGTTGAAATGTAAAAGCCGATGTAGTTCATTCCAAGAAAATAAAAAATAATCAGAAGAATTAATCCTAAAGCTCGTTTGGAATTTCTATTTTTAATAATGACCGAAGTTTTGCTTTTGAATTTTTTTGCAAGCAATGTGGTTGAAAAAAGAAATAGAAAAAAAGACCATAACTCTGGAATTGTTGCTGGTCCTATTGTGCCTGAAAGTTTTCCAACTTCGAAACCGAGTGAAAGAAAATAAACATAAACTGAAAGAATTATCATTGCTAATGCAATTGCAGTTTCACCGTCAGTTTGTTTTGGTTTGATTTTTTTTAAAATTCCGTAAATAAGAATAAATACAATTACGGGAACGTAAGGCGGAATATTGTCTTTATTCTTTTTATCGGATTGCGTTTTAAGAATTCCCGCTTTTGTCAAATAATATCGAGCCTTTTCCTGATCTTTTTTTACGATTTTGGTGAATTCCTTTTCACCGTAAAAAATAGGAATTGCCGAATTGTTATTTACAAAACTAATCCAATCGGGATCATTTGCAATTTTTTTGAATAAATTTTCAAGAAATTTTTTGATTTTAGGTGGAGTTCCTTTTTTAATTGCAAATCCACGCCAAAGCACTTCTTCAATGGGATAACCTTTTTCTTTAAAAGTTGGCACGTTAGGAAAATTTTTCAATCTTTTTTTTGCAGCAACAATAGCAAGCGAGAGAGTTGGGCGTCCACTAATATCGGCGGGGTTACCAACATAAACTGCGCCTTGTTTCCCCATTAAAGCAACTATTGCATCGCTTCCGCCTTCGTAAGGTATCCATCGTGCTTTGATGTTTACTTTATCCCACACCTGTATTGCAAAAAGATGATCCAATCCACCTACCAGAGGTCCCAGCCATTTTTGTTTTCCGTTTTTTGTTTTTGCGTCATTAATAATATCTTCAAATGTTTTTATTTCGGAAGTATTGTTTACAATTAGTGCCTCCGGATCAGAAACCATCATCGCAATCCAATCGAAATTATTGATTGAAATTCCAGTATTTGAAAGCAACATTGTTGAAATGAATGATTTAGTAACAGCAAGAATTGTGTATCCATCGGCACGTTTGGAAAGCACGGTTTTCATTGCAACTGTGCCGGAACCTCCGGTTTTGTTTTCAACAAGAATAATTGCATCCGTATATTTTTTTGCAATATTGGAAATTAACCGCGAGGCAATATCAATACCGCTTCCTGGTTTGCTATGAACAACAATAGTAATCGGTTTTTCTGGGAAATTGGCAAAAGCCGTTGAAAAAGTAAATAAAAGGAGAAATAGAAATTTGCTTTTTATTTTCATTTATCTTCGATAATTAAAATTCGAAATACTTATTTCCAATTTTTGTAGGGATTTTTCATCAACATCGAATTGAAATATTTTACATCGCCGGTTACTTCTTCGCCGAGCCAATCCGGTTTTTCAAATTCTTCGTTTTCTTCTTTAAGTTCAACTTCCGCAACAACCAAGCCTTTGTTATCGCCGTAAAATTCATCAACTTCAAATGTGTGATTTCCAACCGGAACAATGTAACGAGTTTTATCAATTACACCTGGTTCGCAAATTTTAAGTAATTCTTTTACATCTTCTACGGGAATTTCTTTTTCCCACTCAAAACGGCTTGCACCGCTTTCGTTTCCAATTCCTTTAATTGTAATAAATCCTTTTTCGCCTTTAATTCTAACGCGAACAGTTCTTTCGGGAACGGATGAAATATAACCTTGCGTAATTCTTAATGCTTTTACTGCTTGTTGTTTGAACGAGTCGTTTTTTACCAAAAATTTTCTTTCGGTTTCTTTTGCCATTTTATTTTCTCCTATTTATTAAAAATCTTCGTTTGCCAAAGGTTTGTCAATCCAACCAATAACACGTTTAATTGCTTGTAAATAGTTGATGTTTTCGTATTTATCCATTCCTGTTTGCTTCATTGTTTTCAAAATATCTTCAATTTCAGTCGATTCGGAATTAACGGTGTAAACTTTTGCTCCGTTAATTAAAACTTCTGCAAATTCGCAGATTGTATCGTTTACCATATAACCGTAACGAAGCTTTTTTACGCGAATTGCAGCCAAATCGTTATGTGCTTTTACCATTTCGATGAATTCTTCCATTGTGTATTCGTCTTTGGTAAGTTCGGGCACTTCAACCTTAAATGCCGGGAAAACTTCGTTCAATAAAACTTCTTTCGAGAGTGGAAATTCGCCTTTCATTAAAGGGTTCCATTGTTCCAAACCTTCTTTTTCTTGAACAAATGTTTTAATATCCATTTTTCCATCGCGGATTTTAGTGTTGTTGATGTCGTTTGTTTTTGAAAGAATGTAAATTTCTTCGGATGTTCTTTCCCAAACTTTTTCGGGAACGGGAACGGAAAGGCGGGAAAGTAAGTAATGTTCTTCTTCAAAATTTTGACCGAAAGTTCTGAATTCAAATCTCGGTTTCGATTCTTTTCCGATTTCAAGTGCCATTTTTATCTCCTATTTAGTTATTGTATAAATATATATTTTGCTCAAAACTTATGCCATAATTTAACACTAATTTTTTTATCGAATAGTTAAATTTTTATAAAATTTTATAATGAAGAATTTAAATAATGTCGAATTTTCGTCAGAATAGTTTGACTTTCGTCATTTTATTGACGATATTTAGTTAGTAAAAATAAATGTAGTAAAATTTAACCAATTTTCGACATTAATTTTTCGGCAAAGTTCTTGATTTAATAAATAACCTAAATAAAATTAATGAATATGAAGAAAAGAAAAACTAAACATATTATTATTTTTTTTAGCTTATTAATTGTTTTTTCATTATCCTATGTACTTCTTTATAAAACTACTATTAAACTAAATCATCCATATCCAGCTAATCGAATTACAAAATTCGTAAAACCAAACTCTTGCAAAGATTCTGTTTATATTGGTGTTATTTCCAGATTTACTCCTGAAAAAATTTACAAAGGCTATCAACCAATAATGGATTATTTGACAGAACAAACCGGTTTATGTTTTGGATTAAAATTAGGAAGTACATATAGCGAAACAATTGAAATGCTTAAAGAAGGAAAAGTTGAAGCGGCATTTGCAGGGACCTTTATATTTATCAAAGAAAATAAAGGGGATTTATTTGCTGTATTAAAACCTTTGAATTCCAATTTAATGCCCTTTTTCCGTTCTGTGCTGATAACTAAAAACAGTTCTTCTATTGATTCAATTAGTGATTTACGTAATAAAAAAATTGCTCTTCCATCGCCCGAAGCTTTTTCGAGTTTTTGGTTTAAAAATATTTTCTTAAAAAAACATCAAATGTCCCTAAATGATTTAAAAAAAATTACATATTTCGGCTATCATAATTCTGTTGTTCGTCAAGTTTTAATGGGTAATTACGATGCCGGTGTTGTAAAAGGAAGGGTAGCAAATGAGTATAAAGATAAAGGTATTAAAATTGTAGCTTACTCATTTCCGTTTCCGGGTTCTCCAATAATTATTTCGGAAAAATCAAATCCGAGAATTGTTAAACTGATTGTTACAAGTCTTCTTAATTCAACCACTCAAATTAGAAAAAGTTGGGATAAAGAATTTCTATTCGGTTTTGTAAAAGCAAGTAACAAAGATTACGATATTTTGAAAAATATAATTAAAGAAAACAAATGAGCCAGTCAAAAAAAACACAATTTACACTGAGAACAAAAATATTGTTATTTACTGGTTCTGTAATAACTGTAATAATGTTTGTCGCATCCGTTGCTTTGCTATTGGGTTTGCGTTCTATTATTGTGCAAAATGCAATTCATAATGCCGAAAGTATTACTCGAGCCTTTAAAATACCCGTATTAAATGAATTTCTAAAACACGAAGTTGAAAAATTTCCTTTACACGAAAAATTAGGCTATTTGATAAATAATTACAAAAACTCAACCGGGAATATAAAATATATTGAAATCATCAATAACACCGGTAAAATAATTGCACATACCGATTGGAAAAACATTAATAGCATAGATTCGCTTAATTTTTCTTTTAAGAATAATGATGAAATTTTGTGGGCAATTTACAGGAACAAATACGGGAAAATTTTAGAAACGGCTACTTCAATTGCAATAGCCGGGAAAAAATGGGCAATATTGAAAATCGGTTTCGAAACCGAAACAATTTTATTTGAATTAAGAAATTACTTTTTCCTCTTTCTCTTTTCAACAATTTTTACAATACTTGCAGCACTTTTAGTTTTATATTTTATTAGCAGAAAATTAACTTCGGCTTTGGAAGACTTGGTTGAAATGCTTGATAATTTTGATTATGAGCTCGATACAAAGAAGAAAAAAATGAAATCGACAGACGAAACCGCATTTATTTATGAAAAATTTGAAAATATGCAAAGGAGAATTCAAAAATCGAAAGAAGAATTAATCAATGCACAAAAGCAAATTTATCAAACACAAAAACTTGCAAGCATTGGAAAACTTTCCGCCGGAATTGCTCACGAAATCAATAATCCGCTTAACGGCATTAAGAGTTGTCTTTATTCGATAACTAAAAATCCCGAAGATTTTGAACGCAATAAGCAATATTTCGATTTAATTAACGAAGGAATTACAAACATCGAGCTTATTGTAAATAAACTTTTAGGATTTGCACGTCAAAAGAGTAACACGAACGAACCTGTTAATATTTGTGAAAATATCAGAAAAGTAATTTTACTACTTGAATATAGAATTAAAGAAAAGCAAGTGGATGTTACAGTAAATTGTAATAATATACCTAATATTAAAGGCGATGCTCAACTTATTCAGGAAGTATTTTTGAATTTGATTATTAATTCGCTCGATGCGGTAGATGTAAATGGCGAGATAAAAATTTCTTCGTATGCTGAAAAAGATTTTGTAATTATTGAATTTTACGACAACGGAATTGGTATTGAGAAAAAAGATTTGGATAAAATTTTCGATCCGTTTTTCACAACAAAAGACCCCGGGAAAGGAACCGGTTTGGGGCTTTCGGTAACGCTTGGAATAATTGAAAATATGAACGGAACTATTAAAGTAAAAAGTAAATCCGGTTTCGGAACAATCTTTACAATAAAATTACCTATAAATTATAATTAATAATTATGAATGTACTTTTGGTTGAAGATGAAAAAATTACTAGAATTTCCCTTACCAATACATTAAAAGACGAGGGCTTTAACGTAGAAGCCTGTGAAACTGGCAACGAAGCAATTCAAAAATTAGCAACAAAGAATTACGATATAATCATAACCGATTTGAGACTTCCCGGGAAAACAGGATTAGAAATTCTTGAAACTGCCAAGAAAAATAACCCCAATACAAAAGTAATTCTAATGACGGCATACGCTACATTGGAGACAGCTGTTAAAGCAATAAAACTCGGTGCTTACGATTATTTAATAAAACCTTTTTCACCCGATAAGTTAATTGTTACGTTAAATCATATTCAAACGTTTCAGAACGTTGTAAGTGAAAATATTAATCTGAAAAAACGTCTTAATCTTTTTGAGAATAGACAAATTATTACTGCAAATCCGCAAATGCTGAAACTTGTTGAAACAATAAAAATAGTAGCACAGAATGATTTTACCGTTTTAATTGAAGGCGAAAGCGGAAGCGGAAAAGAATTGGTTGCACGCAATCTTCATTTTTACAGCCCGAGGGTAAAACATAATTTTATTGCCGTTAATTGTTCGTCTATTCCCGAATCACTTTTGGAAAGCGAGTTATTCGGTTTTGAAAAAGGTTCGTTTACCGGTGCAAATAAAACACATCAAGGATATTTTGAGCGAGCAAACGGCGGTTCAATTTTCCTTGATGATATTGATGATTTACCTCTTGCGTTGCAAGCAAAGCTTTTGCGTGTTTTACAAGAAAAAGAAATAGTTCGTATCGGCGGAAGCAAACCTATTAAAATTGACGTTCGTGTAATTGTTGCTACCAAAACCGACTTAATGAAATTAGTGGAAGAAGAAAAATTTAGAAAAGACTTGTATTATCGATTGAATATTATTCCGATTAAAATTCCACCTTTGCGTGAAAGAAAAGATGACATTCCGTTACTTATTGAACATTTTTTCGAAAAATACGGAGTAAAAGAAAAATTATCTTTATTAACTCCACAAATTTTACAAAAACTTAAAGATTACAATTGGCCCGGCAATGTGCGTGAACTTGAAAACTTTATTGAAAGATTAATAGCAATTTCCGATATACCGGGATGGGAAGAGGAAATTTTAAGTGGATTAAAATCTCAAGATGCAATCAAGGAAAGTGTAAACGAAGAAACGACAATTAAAGATTCAGAAGAAGAAGTTCCAAACTATCCCAAATACCAAGAATTTATTCGTGAAAAAGAATTGGAAATTTTCAGTTGGGCATTAAATAAAACAAAGGGAAATATTTCCAAAGCCGCGGAACTTCTTGGGCTTCCACGAACAACACTACGCAGCAAGTTGGGAAATTACAAAGATGAGTTAAATTTTTAATTTGGTGGTTAGACGGAAGTCAATTCTATATTACAAATTCAAAATTCATATTCGTACTCTGTAAGGAAAAGACGGGACAAAGATTTCTTCTCTGCCTCCTTTGTCGGTTTCGTGGGAATGGCTCTCCCGACTTGCAATGGTGCTATTAAATCATTAAGATAAAAAAC
>CAYZGB010000057.1:0-6036 GCA_964477915.1 uncultured Melioribacter sp.
AAAATGGAATTTTAGGAAACAAAATTAAGAGAAAGAACATTAAGCTGCACTAATGTTTTGAGCAAATCTAGCTTCTCTTGCTTTATCGAGTTTTTCTTGTCTTATTTTCAGAAGTTCATCAACTCTTCCTTTCAAGAAATCTTCCGGTGTCAAGTAATACAATGCCGAATGTAACCTTTTCGTATTGTAGTAGTCAATATAGTTTTTAATCTGTTTACGTGCATCATCAATACTAACGAATGAATTCCTTCCCAAATGTTCTTCACTTATAGAGCGATGAAACCTTTCTATTTTACCATTACTCTGTGGGTATTTTATTGATGTCCGTATATGTTGTAATCCTACCAATTTTAAGTATGAAGCAAAATCCTTACTTATAAACTGACTACCGTTATCGGTTATTATTCTCGGTTTAACACCGGGATATTTTTCCATTGCTCTTTGAACGGTTATTTCAACATCATATTCTTGCATATTTTTCCTTAACTCGTGATGTACGATATATCGACTATAACCGTCTATTACGCTTATAAGAAACAAAAACGTACCTCTAAAATTAACATACTTAATATCAACGTGCCAATGTTGATGTGGAGCGTCGGGCTGTATAAAACCACTTCCTTTCATTGACGATGAAACTTTTACTTGATTCCACTTATTCAACAAACCGGCTCTTTTTAATACTCTATAAACACTTGAAGGACTTACGGCAACCACATCTTCATCCAACATCATATAGGTTAATCTACGATAGCCTTCACCGAGATGTTTCCTTGCATACTTTACTATTGCTTCTTTTTCCCAATCCAACAACCAACCACGTTTGTTTTCTTTAGCATTATGGTTATTTTCTTTCCCATATCTTTTCTTCCAATCGTAATATTTGCTTTGTCCTATTCCTATTTGACGAATAAGTTTCATTATTTTTATTCCCGTTATTGCGTTGATATTTTCAATATAATCAATTATCTCGTCTCGTATATCCGGTTCTACCCATTTGGCGGTTAAATTTCCCCAAACTTTTTTTTTAATTTAATGTTGTCTTCTAACAAATATGATATTGCAATGTCTTTCTTTGCCAATTGTTCTTTTAATTTCCTTATCTCGCTATCTTTTTTTGTCTCGTTTCTTTTCTGCTTTGGAGTGAATATTTCCAGACCCTCTTCAAATAATTGTTTCTTCCATTTGTATATCAAGTTCGGATTAATGCCATATCGCTCGGATATTTCACTTATATTTACTTGATTTTCCAAAACCTCTCGAAGTATTACCATTTTCTTTTCTGCACTGATTTTGTGTCTTTGAGTTTTCATAATGGGATTCTCCTTTTTTTAATTGCTTATTACTACTAATTTAATCTTTCTAAAATCCCATTTCCACTTGAAGCAAAACACGGATTCATTACCCATTCCTTGACAAATCTCTCGTCTCCCAGACTATACAATCTCTTTAATAACAACGCACTTACCATTAGTCTTATTGCCTTTGACGGCTTTCCAGTATTCGAATATATACACTGATAATTCTTTTTCTATCTTCGCCCAATCGATTTTCTTTGCCAATAATACTAACTCGTGACTCATATCTATGAAGTCTTCTAACAACAGAACAAGCAATCTCCCTTGTCTTTGTTCTCGTGATTTGCCTAACATTTTTCTTAACTTTTCTCCAGCTTATTTTGCAAGGTTTTTAACCTAATTTATTTAAATCTTGCAATTTTGTTAATTGAGCATTTGACTTATTTCTGCGTTTTTCGTCTATTTTCCCTATTTTTTGCCTTTTTAAGGAGGGACTAATTATCTCCAAAAAGTGTAAGTTATTAGAAATTTATCTCCAAAAAAATGTAAGTTTTTGTGAATTTATCTCCAGAAAAATGCAAGAATGAAAATTTAGTTTGTCTATTCGTGCATTCGTGGCGGGGTGAATTTTGCCGCTAATTCGCGAAAGCTAAAAATATTTTTCGAATAATTTTTCTAATTCATCAATAACAAGTTCAACACTTGGTAGTTTTTCTTTTTGTATTTGGTGTTCTAAACTGCTTTTCCAAGCGGATTTGATTATGTTCACTTTATTTGTTGAAAGTAATTTCTTAAAGTTCACATATTCAAAACCTTTAAATTTCATTTTATCAACAAGTGCTCTTCTAATATTGCCCCATTCTTCTTCTTTAATGTTATTTATTAAAAAGTAAATATCATAAAAATCACGTGGAGCAGAATAGGAACGCTGAACCAATGCCCTTATTTTCTCAACAATAATTTCATTAAGACTATAACAAGGGATCTTTTGATTAACTTTAATCAACGAATCGGAATACGGATGATTAATTAGTTTGTTTTCAGGTTCAAAAATAATTTTTTCAAATAGAGTGATTTCAACTTTAATTTTTGTCATCCATCTTTCGGGACTTGGTGGAATTTGGTTCTTTGGGTGATTTGCTCCCCAATATTTTATCTTAGCCTGATAACCAACAAGTTTATCTCTAAAATTAAGTTCTTTGATTTCCTGAATATCAAACAAAATCCCAGAATTTCTTTCAACGATTTTAATTACATCGTTTAATTTTTTTCGTGTTAACTTGTAATCATTTGAAACTGAAGTGAAATCCAAATCTTCGGAAAAACGATAATTCGGGAAATAGCATTTCCTTAAAGCAGTCCCGCCCTTGAAGATCAATTTGTCTTTATGTTCATTAATCGAATAAAAGCCTGAAAGAAAATGCCCTAAAACCCAATCTTTATCAATAGTTTCTGGGGGAACTTTCCATTCTTTCGATTTTTCTATTATCTCTTTTTTAAGAATCATTTTAGTAATATTCTGTGCTTAAATTTAAAATCTCTTCTTTACTAACATTCAGTCTTAATCGCCACTCAGGAATAAATTGCCCTTTATCTTCTCCGTTCGGATCAATTAAATTGTATCTATTATTTACTTTGCTTTTGGCGTAATTAACAAACTTTTTCATTCCTTTTTTGTTTAATAAATCAACGATAAATCCAATCCTTTTGGTTGCCGCTATATTGTTTATTGCTTCCGAATATTCAATCATTTTACTGCTATTTAATTTTGCTTGTGCGACCGCTTGAATTAAATTATCAAATCCACCGGAATATTTTGGAATATCGTAACAATCGATAATTGTTTTTTCTACATCCGTAATAGGAAAACTATTATTACCATAGCCGAATATTACTACACCATTCCTTTTCCTTTCGGGAATTGTTACAAACTTATATTCAACACCATTAATTATTTTGTTTTTTTTACGATTTGTAGTTTGAATAAAAATTTTATTAGGAAAACGGGAAGTTAATCCGTGTAAATGTAATGCCGACCAGTAACCAACTGCACTGTTCCGAGCAATAAAAGTCCCAATCACATTAGGATTGTTAAAATTTTTAACGGCATAATATCCCTTTTGAAGACGATAGAGAAAATTCTTGTGAACCAGATTTTCCAAAACCTCATTAATGTTCGAAAATCTATGGTTTAATTGTTCTTCAATTTCTGAAATAGTAAAATATTCTATTTCATTTTCGGTTAATAATTGAAGAAAAAGAATTTGTTCTTTCGTTAAATTTTTCGATATGTAAACACTGTTAGCCATTACCTATTAAGTATTTAAAAGACCCATCTAATTAGTCTTTTTGTTACATAATTTGTAATACTAAATTAATAAAAATTAAATTTACACAAAAATAATATTCGTGCATTCGTGGCGGGTGAAGTTTGCCGCTAATTCGCCAATACTAAATTAAACCCTCGATTTACAGATAATACAAAACTTATTTTACTCTTGCCGAAGCAAAAATCCAATTTTCGCAGAAGGAAGGAATATATTCAGTGTAATATTTTACATTGGTAAAACGTTCGCTCAATAATTTTTTTGCGAGTTTTAACGTATCGTCATCATAAGCTGAGCCAACTTGAAGAGTTAAAGTTCCTCTACGTTTCAATCGCTTTTTAATATCGTCGAAAAGTTTTGCAAGGAATTCTTCCCGCGGCAATTTGGTAAACGCTTCGGGATGCATTGTTAAATCGTAAACAACAACATCGAATTGTTCTTGGCTTTTTTCAATGTATTTGATTGCGTCATCGGGAATAACATCAACGCGCGGATCGTCAAAGGCATTGTAAGCAATCTTATTCAAATATTTAATAGATGCTTTAATTACATCGTTATCAATGTCCACGAGTGTAACTTTTTGCGGATTTAATTTCAGAAGTTCGTGTAAAATTCCGCCATCGCCACCGCCGAGAATTACCGCATTGGAAATTTTTCTTTTCGCTTTTCTAACCGGGTCAATTAAAGCTTTATTATAAATTTCGGCATCATAATCGGCAATTTGTAAATCTTTATCGAGGAAAAGCATTCTGCCGAAAATTTCGTTATCGATTATTTCAATTCTCTGATATTTCGATTTTTTGCTGTAAACTTTTTTAGCAATATGGTAACGAACTTCAAATCCGTAGCTCGAAACCGAAGTAATCCAACCCGCTTCGCGGAACTCAATCGGATTGCCTCGTAAAATTTCGGCAAGTCTAACAGTTTTAGGTTTTAGAACTTTCTTCAAATAGTTGATAAATTTAATTTGCTTTTTGGGATCGGAGCAGGTAAAAACATCAAGCGAAATGTGTTTTGATTCGGGATAAGTATGCAAACCGATATGAGATTCGCTAATTATTGCAAGTACAGTAACACCAACCGGATTAAATTGATGACTAATGATTTTTTCTGTTGAAAGTTTAGAAAACTCAATTCCTTTTCTTACAACGTCTTCCATTGCTTTGGCGTCGTTAAGTATGTCGGTACGACAATTAATAAATTCCGCAATGTGTTGAGTTCCGAGAGGTTTCATTTTCTTTTCCTCATAATTTTAAAACAATTAAGCAAAATTACGAAAAGATTTTAAAGTCCTCTTGAAATTTTCTTTAGCAGAAATCTATTGTTAATTTTTTTAGATATAAACTTTCAGTATTCTGTTCATTGTATTTTGGTTTAAGAAATTTCAGAGCGAGCATAACTAATGAATGTAGCGTGGAATATTTTAATTAAATTTACAATTCAATAATTTTCAATAAAGGACAGTATGAAAAAAATAATTTTATTACTGCTTACGATAACTCTTATTCTTTTTACAAATACAAAATCGCAAACAAGCGATTCGCTACGAAGCATAAATAATAAAGCGTTTAGATCTGGTGAGAAACTTTATTTTGATATTGATTACGGATTTATTACCGTCGGAAAAGCGGAACTAAGCATTCCCGAAACGGATTCAATATTTAATAGAAAAGTTTACCACGTAGTTTCCAAAGCAAAGTCGATGCCGTTTTTCGATATGTTTTTCAAGGTGCGAGATAGATACGAATCGTTTATCGATTCCATCGGAATTTTTTCGTGGCGATTTGAACAACACGTTCGCGAAGGGAAATACAAAAGAGATTACGGTGCTTTTCTAAATCAGATTGATGAAGTTGCAATAAGTGATACTGTACGAACGAAAATTCCACGTTATACGCAAGATATTATTTCCGCTTTCTATTTTACACGAACCGTTGATTTTTCGGGCTTTACTAAAGGTAATTCAATTAAGCTATTTAATTTCTTTGGGAATAAAGTTTATCCGTTAAAAGTGGTTTTCCGCGGAAAAGAAACCATTGAAACCGATGCCGGAGAATTTCGTTGCATTGTAATTGAACCGCTTGTAACTGAGGGTGGATTGTTTAAGAACGAAGGAAGGATTTTAATTTGGCTAACGGACGATGAAGCAAAAATGCCTGTGCTTGTAAAATCCAAAGTGTTGATTGGCTCAATTACCGCAGAATTAACTAAGTATGAAAATATTCACGGAAAACTCACATCGAAAATTACTGCGGATGATTTTGATTAATTTGAATGTTTGATATGTGAATGATATTAATAGAACACGGATGACACCGATTTATAGGGATTTTCACGGATTTTTTCTGTGAAGTGTGAGCGTTGAGCAGTGAGCGGATTTTGTCCTTCGGTCGTAGTCAATTCCAAATTAA
>CAYZGB010000057.1:6136-12094 GCA_964477915.1 uncultured Melioribacter sp.
TTCATTCAAACTTTCGGGATAATTTTATTTTCTCCCCGGACGATGGGAAATAAATTTCAATTGAATTAAAATTGTTAGCGTGTAATTTTATAAGGTTAATTCCTCGCTTCAAATCAAGGGTTTCGGAGGCATTTCCATAATTAACGTTTATTATCTCATCACTTTTTTTATCGTTGAAGATAACCAAAAAATTATTCCCGTTACTACTGAAAATAAAGGGCTTTGTTGGGATTAAATCTTTCGAGTCAAATAAATTCATAAGTTTTGATATTCCGATAGAAACAGCTTTAGTTGGTTTACTTTCATTCCACAATTCGTTTACGGAGCGTAATAAAAACTTATTTACAATTGCTTTTGGTTGTAATATTTTCATTCTTGTTGAAACTGCATCCGAAGGAAATAAGGCAATGATATTAGGCTCGAAAGTTACATCGTAAAGTGAATAATATTTAACTTTCGACAGTGATTTATGCCAACTAAAATGAATAAATTCGCCATCCGCAGTAGCAACAAAGTTAGTTGGTGGCAAAGGCTTTGATGAATCTATCCAAGGCATTTCGGCGGGGAAAACAAACTTTTCAAACGGATTAAAATTTTTATCTTTAATAAATGAGTAGCGAAACATCGCAACGCCTTTTGCTCCCGATTTTCTTGATGTTTCGATAATTTCTTTTATTTCATTTTTAACATCCGATTTGTAAGCAGCAACCCCGAGGACAACATTTCGCTCGAATGAATTTCTTCCCCAATCATAAGCGAGCGAATCGAAACGTGGATTGTCGTTTATGTTCCAATAAATTTGAGGAACAACATAATCCACCCAACCGTTTTGTAACCATTTGCGTGAATCTTGAAAAACGTACGAGTAGCTTTCACCTCCTTTTGCACCATCGATGTTTTTGTAAATACCGAAAGGTGCAACGCCGACTTTAATTGTTTTTCGAACGGCTTTCAAAGTATCGTAAACATCGTGGATAAACGAGTTTATGTTTTTGCGACGCCAATCGAATAACGATAATGTATCGCCGTACTCGGCAAAAGATTTTTCATCCGAAAAATTTCTTCCAGGATAACGAAGAAAATCAAACTGAATACCGTCAACGTCGTAATTTTCGGCAATCTCCTTTGCTACGGAAATCATAAATTCACGTGCTTCGGGTATTCCGAAATCGAGCCAATAGGAAGTATCGCTTCCTTTCCCGGAAGTTACAATCCAATCATTATGTGTTTGTGTTATGTGTTTTTTTAATTGTAAAAATTCGTATTCGTTACCGGAAAAAACGCGTGCAGTATTAATCCAAGCGTGAATTTCAAGTCCGTAAATTTTTGCAAGCGAAACGGCATACGCCAGTGGATCGTAAGTATGCTCGGTTTCTCCAAAGCCCGAAATATATGGACAAAACGGAAGTATCTTTGAATCGTAAAGAGCAGTTCCTTTAATTACAACCTGAAAATAAACAGTGTTGAAATTTTTTTCTTTGATGGTTTTGAAGATTTCGTCGAGAGCAATTTTTTGTTCTATTTCGTCATAAACCGGCGGAGGCCAATCCAGACGAAAATTTGTAGCAACCCAAACGGCACGGGTTTCACGCTTTTGTCCATAATGAATTGAAAATGCAATCAGAAGTAGAACAATAAGTTTTTTCATCGGTGAGCAATTTCTCCGAAGAAGTTAATCGTAGATTTAATTGCAGTGCGAATTTCCTTTTGCGTTGCTTCTATATCGAGAGCAACATTACCAAACTCGATTGGTAAAACAAATTTTATTTTTCCTTCGCGATTTTTTTTATCGTTTTTCATCAACGAATAAAGTATATTTAAATTGTAATTAAAGGGTGGGAAATCGTTCTTTAATAATAATGTTAGCAACTTTTCATATTTATTAAGTAATGATTTTTCTGCAAGTCCCTTTGATAGCGAAAGATTTATTGCGGAATGAATCCCGGCAAGAACCGCTTTACCGTGAGCTAATTTGTAACCGGACGCCGATTCGTATGCGTGCCCGAATGTGTGACCCAAATTCAAAATTTTTCGCAAGCCCGATTCTTTTTCGTCCTGCTCAACTACTGATGATTTAATTTTAACGGATTTGGTTACGATTTTTTCTAAAACACTCAAATCCTTCGAAAGAATTTTTTCAAGGTTTTTTTCAACGTAATTGAAAAATTTTTCATCAGTTAAAAAAGCATATTTTACTACTTCGCCCAGACCCGAAATTATTTCCTCACGTCCAAGAGATGTAAGAAAATTTAAATCGAAAAAAATAAATTCGGGCTGATAAAATGCTCCGACAATATTTTTAACACCGCCAAAATTTATTCCCGTTTTACCACCGATTGAACTATCAACCATTGCAAGCAATGTTGTAGGAACGTGGACAAGTTTTATTCCGCGTGAAAATGTTGCTGCGGCAAAGCCTCCCAAATCCCCAATAATTCCGCCTCCGATTGCAACGAGAGTTGTATCACGCCCGAATTTATTAGCGACAAGCCGCTTGTAAATTCTTGCCAATCCTTCCTGCGATTTTACTTTTTCGTTAGCTTTAATTTTATCAACTAAAACTCGTGGAAATTGTTGTTTTACAAATTCTATTTCTTGTTTAAAATTTCGATAAACGGAATTATCCACAAGTAAAAAAATATTATTTTCAATTTCTTGTTTTTTACAAAACTGCGTAAAGTCCTTGAAAATATTGCTTCCAATGTAAATCGGGATTTTTTTCGTCGGTAAATTTATGTTCAATTTACGCATCAATAAATCTCCTTAATTTTGCCGCAAGCATATCAACCGTTTTCCCAATTCGTTGTGTATCGGTATTTATTACTATTTGTGCTTGGTTGTAAAATTTTTCGCGTTTGGAAAGCAAAGTATTAATTCTTCGCATAAATTCTTCTTTATCGGGATTATCGGAAAGAACCAAATCGCGAAATAGCGGTCGATTGATTTTGTTTTTCAAGCGTTGGTAAAGATTTTCGGGACTAACTTTAAGATAAACCGTAACACCGTTTTCGTTAAGAAAATCGGCGGTTTCGTTGCTGTTCAGCGTTCCGCCACCAAGAGATATTACAAAATTTTCACGTTCTGAAATTTCACGTAAAAGCTTCTGCTCGGTTTCGCGAAAATATTTTTCTCCTTTATTTTCAAATATTTCGTGAACACTCATTCCTTCGCGACTTTCTATTTCCTTATCCAAATCTACAAAATCCCAACCAAGCACGTTAGCAAGTATTTTGCCGAGCGTCGATTTACCACTTGTCATAAATCCGAAAAGAAAAACCCGTTTCCTTTTATTCATTGCCGAAATAAATTTCTTTATTTAGGAAAGGAACAAGAGCCATAATTACGCCGTTTACATACAAATTCTTGCGGTTATAAACTCCGCCCGTCAAATAACCGATTGCACCGCCTTTTCGTTTGGTTTCAATTTCATTACTTAATCCGTCGATAATTTTACCCAGTTCTTTCCCTTTGCTCAATTCTACAATTACTTTTTTAGGGAGTTCGAAATACGGCGTAATTCCGTATCCGTAATTTTTGTCTTTATCGGAAATGCAAACAACGCCAAAACCGAACCATCTATCAAAGCGTTTTTCAACACCACCTTCAATTCCCACAAAATATTCGACGTCATTCAATCCGTTTTTCGAAGCGTGGTGAAAAAGATTGATTACTCGATTTCTTGCACCGAGGAAAGTTTCTTTATCGAATGGTTGTGCCGGAACGCCCGATTTTATTGAGGCTCCGAGCACTTCAACATTTTCAAAAAATTTACTGAATGCTTCTTCAGTAGCATTTTTCTTAACAGGATTTTCTGATGCTATGAGGATTTTCATTTGCTACCCGTAAATTTTTCTCTAACAATCTCCGCAACGTTTTCGGGTGTAAAACCGAAATCTTTTTCCAAGTCCTTGTAGGGTGCGGATTTTCCGTAATGATTAATTCCGAATGTAATACCTTCATCGCCGGCGTAACGTTCCCAGCCAAGTGTAGTTCCGGCTTCGAGTGTAACCCGTTTTTTTACATCAGATGGAATTACGGAATTTTTATATTCTTCGCTTTGCATTTCAAAAAGTTCCATCGAAGGCATACTTACAACGCGAGCATTAAATTCACCGAGCATTTTAGCGGTTTCGATTGCAAGATGAACTTCACTACCGGTTGCAATAAAAATTAAATCCGGCTTTGCATCCGTTTTTTGCCAAACTACGTAAGCACCTTTTTTGACGCCTTCTGAAATCTCGGAAAAATCTTTTTCCAAAACAGGAAGTTTTTGCCGAGTAAGAGCAAGAACGGAAGGCTTGTTGTTAATATCGCAAGCGGATTTCATTGCAGCAGCGGTTTCTTTTGCATCTGCAGGACGAAATATAATCAAATTTGGAATAAGACGAAGCGACATCAAATGCTCAATCGGTTGATGAGTTGGTCCGTCTTCCCCGACATAAAAAGAATCGTGCGTAAAAACGTGAAGCACGTGTAAATGCTGCATTGCCGAAAGCCTTAACGTGTGGCGTTCGTAATCGGAAAAGACAAGAAACGTTGCGCCAAAAGGACGTAAGCCGCCGTGAAGAGCAATACCGTTAACGATTGCACCCATTGGAAATTCGCGAACGCCGAAAGCAAAGTTTCTTCCGTTGCGGTTTTCTTTTGTGAAGTCGCCAACAAATTTGGCAAAAGCCGCAGTGGAATTCGAAGGCTCTAGATCCGCACTTCCACCAACAAGCGTTTGTAGTTGTTCGGCAAATTTAGCAAGTGTTTTACCAAATGCGGAACGTGTAGCAATTTGTTCATCTGCAACAAATTCGGGGACTTCCAAATTATCAACAACAAAATCGGATGTTGCTTCTTCCCAAAGTTTTTTGAATGCTTCGTCGGAATGGAGCTTTTCGTTAACCCGTTTGCTCCATTCCGTAGTAATATCTTTAAGTTCGTTTTCTCTTGTGCGGAAATTCGCAATCACATCATCCGGCACGTAAAATTTTTCGTCTTTCGGTAATCCGAGTTTTTCTTTGCTTGCAGCAATTTCTTCTTCTTTGAGCGGCGATCCGTGCGTAGTGTAATCGCCTTCACGCACACTTCCTTTCGCCATAATTGTATTGCCTATTATTATAGTCGGCTTTTCGTTTTGCGATTTAGCTTTTTCGATTGCTTCTTTAATTTCTTCGTGATCGTGTCCGTCAATTTTCAGAACATTCCAACCGAAACCTTTGAAAACGGTTGCAACATCGGTGCTATCTGCTCGTGTAGTATTACCGGAAATCTGAGCATTGTTTTTATCGTAAAGAACAATCATTTTGCTCAAACCCCAATGTCCCGCAAGTTCCGCAGAGCCAAGAGCAATCGGTTCTTGCAAATCGCCGTCGCCGGCAAGTACGTATGTGTAATGATTTATTACATCGCTTCCCATTTTTGAACGGAGAATTTCTTCGGCAACCGCCATTCCCACCGCCATTGAAATTCCTTGTCCGAGCGGTCCGGTTGTTGCATCAACGCCGTCGGTCAAACCGTATTCGGGATGTCCGGGAGTTAAGCTATTTAATTGACGGAATCGTTTAAGTTCGTCAAGCGGTAAAAATCCTTGCAACATAATTAAAGAATAAAGCAAAGCCGATTCGTGTCCGGCGGAAAGCACAAATCTATCGCGGTTAATCCATTGAGGATTTGACGGATTGTAATTGAGAAAATAGCGATAAACCACGTAAGCCATATCCGTTGAAGACAACGCACCGCCAGGATGCCCCGAATTTGCATTGCGCGTTGTATCCAAAATCAAACCTCTGATAACATTAACCGTTTTTTTGTCGAGTTCGTTCATAATTTATCCTCTTATGTTTTTTAGTTACAAAAATACGGAATTGACTTTTCTTTCGATTGAAAAGATTAATCTTAAAATTCAATCTTTTATCGCGAAATAGGAAACGAACTTAAAGTACTTGTACCACAAGTGAAAACTTGAAAAAC
>CAYZGB010000058.1:0-12017 GCA_964477915.1 uncultured Melioribacter sp.
TCATAAGTTTTGTAGTAATATTTTAACGTAAAAGGATCTCTTGCACAAGTTAATTGCGTATAATCCGCATATACTTTTCCATCAACAACTTCACGAGAAAAGCCCTTTGGAATATCGAAATTGTTCAGAATGTGAAATACATCTTTAATTGCCTCAAATGTGTTTTTTGCCGGCAGTGCCGTTACAATAAATGCGGTTGCTCTTACAAAACGCGAAGGCGGAGTAAAATCGCCCGGAATACCGAACATTCCCGAACCTTGTCCCAATTGTTTGAAAGTTACACCGTCGATAGTCATTGAATTTACGTTCTCCGCTTTCAGATAAGTGTAATTTCTTAAATTGGTCATATGCCAATCGAAAGTCGGCGAATTGGTTATAACTCCTATCGGGTTATCATAGACAACCAATTTACCTTTAATAGGTTCAATTACAATACTTTTACCGGATTTATCGTAAACAACATAATGAAAAGGCGGTGCTGTGTCGCCCCAACCTTCTAATACTGTGGGAACAATCACTACTTCTTCATTTTCAATTGCTTTTTTTACTTCGTCCACAGTTGCAAATTGAGATAAAATCCAATTGGTAAAATCAAGAGGCGATAAGGCTTTACTCTGATTTTCCTTGGTTAGCGGTGTGTATTCGGCGAAAGTCGGAAAATAAAACGCACCGCAAGATAATCCCGCACTATTCATTCCGTCGGCAATATTAATATCGTTAAAAGTAATTATTCCGGTCATTGAATATTTGGTTTTGTATTTTAATCCGTCGCCGTTATTTGTTTTTCCTACAAATTGATAATTTCTCGGAACCGCAATAAGAGAGGTTTCAACCTCAACACCGAATTCCAACGTTCTACCCGAAACCGTTTTACCGTCTTTCGTTTTCAGCTTAATTCCTGTGCAAGCATTTACCGTGCTATATGCAAACAGCATAATTGCAATTGCAATAATTATTTTAATTTTGTTTGTTTTCATTATTTCCTCCTTAAATAATCTTATGGTTGATTAAAATAACATTTTCAACTTTTAATAAGCAACCTCCTGTGTTATCAGCATTGGAAATCACTTTAAAATAAATTCAATTCGCTCTAATTTTCCGTCGATTTTATGATCCGGATTTATCCCGAAAATTTTACACATCAAAGGGTAAATATCGATGTTACGCAATGTTCCCGTTACATACCCATTCTTAAACGCGGGTCCGCGAGCAATAAAAATTGCATGCATATCAAGCAAATGATTATCGTAACCGTGATTACCTTTATTATCGTTTTTATTTCCTGCGAACATCTCGTAAGTGGAATTATCAACAAGCGACCAACCTAAATCGGCTACCAAAACGAGTGAGTAAATAAACGGATTTTTTGAAAAGTGCAAATATTCGGGGACATCTTTTTTCTTATAAACCTTAAAATGAAACTCATTCTTTTTAAGGATATTATAGACTTCTTTCAATTGATTTTTTTGCGGCTCAATCATCATCAATGGTCCCGCATTAGAATATTTAACATTATAATTGCTTAAATATTTTTTTTGAACGTTAATTATTTTGTCCTTGAAAATCTCGGTCATTCCGTGATCGGAAAGGATAATTACATTAACACTATCGTACATTCCAATTTTTTTTAACAAAGAAAATAAATATCCAGAAACATTATCCAAATCTTTTATAGCTTTGTTAATTTCCGATGAATTTGGTCCGTATTTATGTCCGTAAGTATCAGTTTCACTAAAATAAAGAGTAATAAAATGCGGTCTCTTTTTATAAGGCATTTGCAACCACGAAACAACGGTATCAACTCTGGAATTATACGGAACACTACCGTCGTAAAGTTTATAAATATCCGGTGCTTTTGACGAATCTGATACAGACGAACTCGGCCAATAAAAACTTGCGGTTCTAATTCCGTTGCGTTTAGCAGTAACCCAAAACGGTTCACCCAAATACCATTTTGCATTTCGTACTTCTTCTCTGTCCGAAAGTTTGTAATACTCATGGGTGTAAGTATTTTCAAATTTATTTGTAATTATTCCATGGTTTTCAGGATACATTCCGGTAATAATTGAAATGTGGTTCGGAAAAGTTTTTGACGGGAAAACCGGTTGTAAAGTTAATGCTCTTACACCTTCTTTATAAAAATTTTCAAGATTAGGAGTAATATTTCTGTTCAGATAATCCCAACGAAAACCATCGAACGAAACCAGAAGGACATAAGGCTTTTGTGCAAACGAGACGAATGCAAGTACGAGTACTAAAATTGCAATTAATCGTTTTTTCATTTTCAAGTAACCTTTTTTGTTGATAAAACAAACTTAAATGAAATTAAAATAAAATAAAACGAATAAATCAAAATGAGAACAAATTTACTCTTGTAAAATGTATGCTTTGCAAAGTTACGTTTATTCGGAAAAATCAATTGAATTAGAACAAGTATTTAATTTCCGTATAAAACCAAAGATGAGGTTTGCCTGTACGGAATTCTATTGTTAATAATTCGTAACCAATTGTAAAGTGAGTTTTTTTGTAATTGATTTCAAAATTGTTTCGCCAGTTAAATAATATTTTATTCATATCCTTGTAAGAAATTGAATAAATATTCCGTGTAAACAAGCCACCGATGAGATTAGAATTAAAAATTACGTAATAAAGATTTGCATCGAAATTAAATCCCCAATTAAATTCGGGCGAATAAATTTGTTTACTATTTTCATAAGTTCCGTTGCCAACAAGAAAAATCAATCCCACCCCAAGCCTTGTTCGTGGTTGTCCTATTTCTGCAATGAATTTACTGCGTAATTTCATTAAGCTTGATTTACTTATTGTTAAAAGATTTTCAATTCCGTATTGTATTAAAGGTGCATCGGAAAGTTGATTTCCCCAACCACGCACTTCGCCCGAAGGTGGCAAAAGCCAATGAATTCCGTTTTGAACTTCTTCGCCAAAAGCGTGCTTACCCATTATTCCCAACAGAATATTGAATTTCCAAATTAATTCGCCCCGTAAAAAAAGGCTTTTGGTGTATGTTAAAAAAAGATTTGCCGAAAATGGTCTATCGCCGATAATCGGTTTTACAGAATCTTTTTCTTGCGAAGTGAAAATTTCTTGACCTAATAAAATCAAATATATTTCATCATCCGACGTAACATTGGGAAAGAGAAATTTATTTAACGTAAGTTCTGAAAATGACGAAGAAGCGAGTGAGAAATAAAATCCGTTTGTAAAATATCTGTCCGTTCCAAATACAACATCGTTATCGAAACGAAAACCGAATACGTGATATGATAGCGGATTTTGTTGGGCAAAAAATAAAGAGGAAAACAAAACAAAGGATAAAAAGAACTTTCTCAAAACTGCCGCTCCGTTTCTTTTTTATCGTATCCAGTTGTTTCTCTTTTTATCCAGTACGATTTTCTATTTCGTTCGATTTTTTCATCAAGTAAATCTTTACGAATAAAAAAATGTAGAGGCGTAAACACCAAGTAAAATAGGGCAAATAGAATTATTCGGCTTGTGAACCAACCGAGAATTAAGGATAAAATCATCCACAATTTTTGAAACGGCAAAAGAATTTTCGGATAAACAAAAGAAATAAAAAACAGAAATGCAGAGAACATAAACCACAATGTAATTACGGAATGTTTGTAGTAAGCAAAAATTCCAACGCCAAGGAAAATCAAGGCAAAGAGAATTCCGAAATTTCTTAATTCCTTTTTTCCGCTTTTAATGTTCTTTATTTCAGTAATTATTTCATTCATTGAAAATCAAATTTAATCGAGTTCAAATTCCTTTTTCCAATCAATATCGTTTTCAAGAGGGTTTTGTTCTTCTTTGTAAAAAATAAAATTTCCCATTACAAGAATATCCATATCGGTTCGCATAAAACATTTGTAAGCATCATCGGGCGTACAGACAATCGGTTCGCCACGGACGTTAAAGGAAGTATTTACCAAAACAGCCGAACCGTATTTTTTGTCGAACGTATCGAGTAATTTGTGAAACTTCGGATTTGTTTTTTCGCTCACGGTCTGAATACGCGCCGAATAATCAACGTGAGTAACCGCGGGAATTTCGGAACGGACAACATTTAGTTTATCGATGCCAAAAAGATTTTTCTTTTCGTCTGGGATTTCTTTTCGCTTTTCTTTTCTTACATCAGCTACCAAAAGCATATACGGACTTTTTCTATCAAGTTCAAAATATTCCGATACTTTCTCTTCCAAAACCGCCGGGGCAAACGGTCGGAAACTTTCGCGGAATTTGATTTTCAAGTTCATCGTTTTCTGCATTTTCGGCGAACGTGCATCACCAAGAATAGAACGATTGCCCAAAGCACGCGGTCCGAATTCCATTCTACCTTGAAACCAACCGACAACTTTCTCTTCTGCAAGAAAATCGGCTGTTTTTTCAAAAAGTTCTTCCTCCGACAATTTGTGTGCAACAAATCCGCTTTGCGAAATGTAATTTTCTATTTCGTCATTCGAAAATTCTGGTCCTAAATACGAACCTTTCTGGAAATCATTTACATTGTCCGCTTTTCGCTCGTTGTTTAAGTATTGATACCAAACAAACATTGCCGAACCCAAAGCACCACCGGCATCTCCGGCTGCGGGTTGTATCCAAATATCTTCAAAAATATTTTCCCGTAAGATTTTTCCATTTGCTACGCAGTTTAACGCAACACCGCCAGCAAGAGTTAAATATTTTGCCGATGTTTCTTTGCGAATATGTTTTGCCATTCTTAACATTGCAATTTCGGTTACTTCTTGAACCGAGCGAGCCAAATCCATTTCCCGCTGTGTAAGTTCGCTCTCGGGCTTGCGTGGTTTGCCTCCGAACAAACGATTGAAATTTTCGTTCGTCATTGTAAGCCCGGCAACGAAATTGAAATATTTCATATTCAACTTAAACGAACCGTCTTCCTTCAAATCAATTAACTCATCTAGAATTAAATTTACGTATTTAGGCTCGCCGTACGGTGCAAGTCCCATTACTTTATATTCGCCACTATTAACCTTAAAGCCCGTATAATACGTAAAAGCAGAATACAAAAGTCCAAGCGAATGTGGGAATTTTATTTCGGATAAAATATCGAGTTTATTCCCCTTCCCTATTCCGTAGCTTGTTGTTGTCCATTCGCCTACGCCGTCAATTGTAAGAAATGCCGCTTCATCAAAAGGCGAAAGAAAAAAAGCCGAAGCCGCATGCGACTGATGATGTTCGGGGAAAAGAATTTTGCCGTCGTAACCAATCTTTTTTGCAATTAATTCCTTAATCCAAAGTTTTTCTTTTACCCACAATGGAATTGCTTTTAAAAACGATTTTATTCCTCTCGGGGCGTAAGCAAGATAAGATTCCAACAGTCGTTCGAATTTTAGGAAAGGCTTATCGTAAAAGGCAACGTAATAAACATCGGCAATTTTAATTCCAACATAATCCAAACAGAACGAAATAGCATTTTCAGGGAAACGATGATCGTGTTTTTTACGTGTAAAACGTTCTTCTTGCGCCGCTGCAATTACTTCTCCGTCCTTAATTAACGCAGCAGCACTATCGTGATAATATGCAGAAATACCGAGAATGTATGTCATCTTAAAAATTAATTTTGATTGCGAAATATAATTATTTTGCAGTTGAGGTTATTAATTATGAATTTCTCTCTAAATCTTGAAACTTACCATTTTGCGTTCTCATCGTACTCAAAACAGTGAATTGTCCAAACGTTTTACGACTTCGGTTAGCATCCATTTTGTAGAAATCGGAAAATCGGCGTACCTATCTCACGTAATCTCAAAATTTTTAATTCATCTAAGATTTTGTAGCAAGGAATTCTAATGCTTTTTTTAATCATTTGCCAATTTTATATTCGTTTAGTAAAATTTTCATTCACTTGTTATTTTTTACTCTCCGCAAATTTGTTAATCAGATTTTCAATTTTCTCCGGTGTTACATGCGAATAGAGCTCACGATTAATCATTACCGACGGAGCATTATCGCAATTACCAAAACAATTGATTTCTTCGAATGAAAATTTTCCGTCTTCGGTTAATTCGCCGGGTTTTACACCTAATTTTCTTTCAATTGCTTTTCGGATTTCATCCGCACCCGCTAACTTACACGAAACATTTTTACAAAGGCGAATTTCAATTTCTCCTTTTGGTTTGTCATTATAAAAGAAATAGAAATTCACCGTACTGTAAACTTCAACGGGATTAATTCTTAATAATTCCGCCACAATCTGTTGTGCCTCTTTTGAAATGGAATTTTTGCGATTTTGAATTTCTCCTAATATCGACAAAAGATTTTCCCTTTTCGCATCATAATTATTAACAATCTCCTTGATTTCCGAGAACTCGGGAAGTTCTTGTAAGTCCTTCATTCAAACCTTCTTTGTTTTTTTATTAATTTAAAATATGCATCAAAATATTTCAGAAAATTGATAGCCAATAAAAAAGGGATGTTAAGATACATCCCCAAATTCATTAAAATAGAATTATATTCTATTAAGAAAAATTATACAATACTAGTATCAAAATTTTCAAGAATTTCTTTCACTTCTTTCAAAAACAGTCCGCCAAGCATTCCATCAACCAGGCGATGATCGTGGCTTAAAGTTAAATACATCATCGGTTTGATTGCAATTGTATCGCCAAATTCTGTGCTAACAACGACGGGACGTTTAACAACCGTTCCAACGCCAAGTATTCCGACTTCGGGTTGATTGATTATCGGCGTTCCAAACAATGCACCGAATACGCCGTAATTTGTAATAGAAAATGTTCCGTCAACAACATCGTCCGGCGAAAGTTTTTTGTTCCGTGCTTTGTAACTTAAATCCGCAATTGCTTTTGCCAACCCGCGAATATTCATATTATCCGCATCTTTAATATTCGGAACAATTAGTCCGTTAGGCTCAACCGCTACGGCAATTCCGAGATTGACATATTTTTTCATCACAATATTTTCACCTTGAATCGAAGCATTCATCAAAGGATATTTTTTCAACGCCTTAATTGCCGCATACGAGATAAACGCCATATATGTAAGTTTAATATTCTCTTCTCGCCAAAGTCTATCTTTATTTTGCTCAATGAAATTGTGGATTTTCGTCATATCGGTTTCCATTACTTCCGAGACGTGAACCGAAGTATCGCGGCTTAAAATCATATGGTGCATAATTTTTTTGCGGATGTTATCCATCGGAATAACCTCGGTTTTACCCGCAAAAGTATATTCGGGTTGTGCAACTTTTGTTGTTTGTTTCGGCTGAGATGTTCTCTGTTTAAGATAATTCAAAACGTCTTTCTTTGTAACGCGTCTGTTTATTCCGCTTCCTTTAATCGTGTCCAATTCGTCAAACGAAATTCCTTCCTTCCTTGCAATATTCAAAACAAGAGGTGAATAAAAACGATTGCCTTTTTGTTTTACGCTTGATTTTTCAACAGTTTGATGAATAGCATTCTCGTCATCCTCTTTAATGTTGGGGCTTTCAGTAACTGTTGGTTTTTCAGTATCTTCTTGTCCGGTTGATTGAGCAATTTCTCCTTCGGTAGAAATACGTGCAACTACTTTGTTTACTTCAACCGTTTCATTTTCGCCGTAAAGGATTTCCGAAATTACACCATCGACAGGCGAAGGAACTTCGGTATCGACTTTATCGGTGCTTATTTCAAAAATAATTTCGTCTTTCTTTACTTTATCGCCAACCTGTTTGTGCCATTTGATTATAGTTCCTTCCATTACCGATTCGCCCATTTTAGGCATAACGACGCCAATTAAATTTCCTCCAACCGGTTTTGTTTTTTCAATCTTTTCCGGTTCAGCGGAAACGGGTTTGTCTTTGGGTCCTTCAATTGTATCTTCCGTTTCGGTTTCAATTACCGCTACAACCGAACCAACCGGTGCGGTTTCATTTTCTTTCAATCTTATCTCGGCTAAAACTCCGTCAACAGGCGAAGGGACTTCGGTATCGACTTTGTCTGTGCTTATTTCAAAAATAATTTCATCTTTCTTTACTTTATCGCCAATGTTTTTGTGCCACTTAATTAAAGTTCCTTCCATTACCGATTCACCCATTTTGGGCATTAAAATTTCTTCTTTCATTTTATCTCCTTCCTAATATGCAAGAAGTTGTTTGAGTTCGTTGTAAATTCTATCGCGTGTCGGCAAAACTTCGCGTTCCAAATTGTGATGATACGGAATATGAGCATCGCGTGCTGCAATTCTTTTAACAGGTCCATCCAAAAGTTCAAATCCCTCGTCAGCAATTCTTGCGGCTATTTCACCGCCAAATCCTCCTGTTAGCATATCTTCGTGAACAACGGCAATTTTACCGGTCTTTTTAAGCGATGCGATTATCGTTTCCATATCGAGTGGAATAATTGTTCTAATGTCTATTATTTCAATCGAATAACCTTCTTCTTCAAGTTTTTTTGCGGCAAAATTTGTTTCGTGAACCATTGCTCCGTAAGTTACAACGGTTAAATCGTTTCCTTCGTGGAAAACGTTTGCTTTACCGAACGGCAACAGATAATCGGCATCCGGTTCGGGTGAAGAAGCATAACTTTGTCTGTAGAGTGCTTTATGTTCGAGGAACAAAACCGGATCGTCCAATCGTAGAGCAGTTTTTAGCAAACCTTTTGCATCCGCTGCATTGGAAGGATAAGCAATATAAATTCCGGGAATGTGAGCGAAAAACGCTTCAATTGTTTGGCTATGGAACAAACCGCCTCCGATAAATCCGCCTACGGTTGCACGAGTAACAACTGGCGCCGCCCAAGCGTTGTTCGAACGATAACGATAAGTAGCAAGTTCATCACGCATTTGCATAAAGGCAGGCCAAATGTAATCGCCGAACTGAATTTCGACACACGGTTTTAATCCCGCAAGTGCCATACCGATTGCAACTCCTTCGATACTTGCTTCGGCAAGCGGCGAATTAAAAACGCGGTCGTTACCGAATTTTGTTGAAAGCCCTTTTGTAGCGGTAAAAACTCCGCCTTTACCATCGGCAACATCTTCGCCAAACACATAAATTTTTTCGTTTCGTTCAAGCTCCTCGTGCAATGCGTGGTTAATTGCATCTACCATTACAACCTTATTTCCGGTCGGTTTGGATTTTTCATATTCAAGTTTATCTTTAATTCCGCTTTCGTCGAATACGAATTTTGTTGCGGTTGCTGGATCGGGGTCGGGTTGTTTTAATGCCCAATCTGCAACATCGTCAGCGAGTTTTTTGTATTCGGATTTTATTTTTACAAATTCTTCTTCCGTTAAGACTTTTTGCTCGATGAGTTTTTTCGAAAGCTTTTCAATCGGGTCGCGTTTTAAATCTTCTTCCAATGATTCTTTTGGTCTGTATTTCTTTTGGTCATCCGAAGACGAATGCGAAAAAAGTCTTACAACGTGTGCCTCTACGAGAACAGGACCTTTACCCGAAAGAGCGTAATCGTAAGCATATTCAGCAACGTTTTTCATTTCTTCGTAATCCGTTCCGTCAACATTTAGTCGTAAAAGATTTTCATAGCCTTTCATCATTTCCGTAACTGATGCGTTGCGTCCGGCGGTTTGATTTTCAACAGGAACTGAAATTGCCCACTTGTTATTTTGAATTACGAAAATCACTGGCAATTTTTCGCGTGCCGCCCAATTTACCGCTTCGTGAAATTCACCTTGACTTGTAGTTCCTTCGCCCGAGCTTACGTAAACAACACGTCGCTCGCCTCGTTTTACGTAAGAAAGTGCTGTTCCTACCGCTTGTAAAAATTGTGTTCCCGTAGGACTTGATTGCGAAGGAATATTAAATTCTTTCATTCCCCAATGGTTAGGCATTTGACGTCCGCCGTTCATCGGGTCGTCTGCTTTACCAAGCATTTCAAGTGTAATATCTTCGGGCTTTACACCAAGCGAAAGCAACAACGCTTGATCGCGATAATACGGATAAGCCCAGTCGTGCTTTGGTTTAAGCGTTTTACCGAATGCAACTTGTGTTGCTTCGTGTCCCGCACCGGCAATTAAAAAACCGACTTTCCCTTGTTTTATCATTGTATTGTATTTGTGATCGAGCGTTCGCGATAGGACCATTAATTTTAGTCCTTCCAAGAGTTCGTCTTTACTTAATTTTCTTTTTTTGAAATCCTTCATTTCTTTTCCTTTCTTAAATTTCAACTAATAAATCTTCTTTTTCTCTAACATTTATTTTATCGTAACCAAAAACTTTGGCAAAATTATTCAGTACCGATTTTTTTACCACATCAATATTGATTTTTCTACCTATTTCTTTTTCAAGCGAAGTAACGCCTTTATCTTTAATTCCGCACGGAATTATTCCGTTGAATAAATTCAAATTTGTATTTACGTTAAATGCAAATCCGTGCATCGTTACCCAACGCGAAACTTTTACACCGATTGCACAAATTTTATTTTCGCCAACCCAAACGCCCGTATATTCGGGATTTCGTGTTGCATTAATATCGTATTCTTTACAAACGTTAATTATCGCTTCCTCAATTGCACGCAAATATTTGTGAATATCTTTTTCCCAATTCGCAAGATTAATTATCGGATAACCGATAATTTGCCCAGGTCCGTGAAAAGTAACATCGCCACCACGGTCAATTTCGAAAATCTCAATTTCATTTTGGCTAATAAATTCGGTATCGGCAATTATATTGGAATTACTTCCGGCTTTCCCGATAGTGTAAACATTCGGATGTTCGACAAACAAAAGCGTATCGGTAATTCTATTCTCAACACGACTTGCCAAAAGCGATTTCTGCAAATCCCACGTTTCGGCAAATTTAGCCGTGCCGAGGTCAATAAAATCAAGTGTTCTATTTTCTTTAATTATCATTAAAATTAAATTAATTCTTTTTTCTATCTATCCAATAATTTGGCTTTCTATGCAGATGAGCAATAGCAATAATTAAAATTAATTCATTCTCAATAGAAAACAATATTTTATAAGGAAACTTGTGCATAATGTATCTACGTATTTCTCCTTTTTCTATTGGCCAAGCCAAAGGATATTCTCGTATTCGTATCAATGCTTTTTTAACTTCTTTCTTAAATCGCAAACCAAGACCTGGGAATTCAAGTTCATAAAATCTAATTGCATCAGCAAGTTCGTCTTCTGCAATCTCAGAAAAAACTATTTTCATTCTTCGTCGCTGAATACTTCTTCCATAGGAACAACTTTCAGATTTCCATTTCGATATGCTTTAAGTCTTTTTTCTGCTTCGTCTATCCAAATTTCTTCGATTTTTTTGTCAGGTTCGTCTAAGCTTTTAATTAATCCCTCAACAAGAATTATTTTTTCCTCGGGTTTTAATTTCATTGCTTTTTTTAATAATTCTTTTGTACTCATAACAATTTACTCCTATAAAATTAAATGTGAATTGCTTCGTCGTTTGCATCTCCAGCTGCTTCCATAATTGCTTCCGATAAAGTCGGGTGAGCGTGAATTGTTTTTAATATTGTTTCGTATGTCGCTTCAAGATTTTTAGCAATTCCGAGTTCGGCAATTAATTCGGTAGCCTCCGCTCCAATTAAATGTGCACCAAGCAATTCACCGTATTTTGCATCGAATATTAATTTTACAAAGCCTTCCCGTTCGCCTATTGCCGTTGCCTTTCCGCTTGCGGAAAACGGGAACTTACCTATTTTCAAGTCGTAGCCGGCTTCTCGTGCTTTCTCCTCCGTTAATCCGATACTTGCTACTTGCGGTATTGCATAAGTGCAACCCGGGATGGAATTGTAATCGATTGGTGGCGGATTTAATCCTTTAATTTTTTCAACACAATGAATTGCTTCGGCACTTGCAACGTGGGCAAGCAATGGCGGACCGATTACATCTCCCACGGCGTAAACACTTTCAACGTTTGTCGAGTAATCGTTTTTATTTACTTTAATAAATCCGCTTTCTGTTTCAACGCCGATATTTTCAAGTCCGTAGCCTTCAAGATTTCCGGTAACACCAATTGCACTTAAAACTTTTTCCGCTTCAAGAACTTCTTCTT
>CAYZGB010000059.1:0-12000 GCA_964477915.1 uncultured Melioribacter sp.
TTATCCGCTTTACTTAAGTCCAAATTTAATAGTGCTTTTCCAGTTCCTAAAAAATGTGCGTGGCTTTCAATAAATCCAGGAATTACAGTAGCCCCTTGTAAATCAACAACTTTTGTATCTCCAGTTTTGTAATCTTTTATTTCTTCATTTTTCCCAACGGCAATAATTGTATCACTTCTAATTGCTATGGCTTCGGCGTTTGGAATGTTTTTTTCGAGTGTAATTACATTTCCGTTAATTAATATCAAATCGGCATCTCCTTTATTTGAACAACCGTTTAGCAGAATTATTAAAAAAACATAAAAAACAAATAAAATAGTTCGGTTCATATTTTACCAAATTTTGTTAATTTAAACTACAAAATAGGAATTTCTATAAAAAGTGATATTTGTCTTTTTAGTAACAAAAAAGATTTTTGTCTTATAAACTTTCTCCAAAAGATTTCGATTGTTACTAATAATATTTTTTGAAGTGGGTAGTTTTATATGAATTTTAATAAGAAAAACGATAATTCTCTATTTATAATTTTAAGCTTAGTTATTTTATTAATAACATTTTTCATAACCGGGCAAATTCTCGATTATATTTCAAATAGTTTAAAGAAAAAAGAAATACAACAATTTAAAAAAGAAGTTTTTTATGTTAGCCAAGGTGCAAAATCAAATATTACTTCATTTTTTGATGGAATTCTCTTCGATTTAGAATATTTTTCCAAATTAAAATGTATTCAAAATAATACTCCTTTCGGTAAGGGATTATTAAAATCTTATTATGAAACCGGTAAACTTAAACATTTGAAAAAAATCAGATTTTTTTCCAGTATCTCATTAGTAAATCCCAAAGGAGATATTTTATATAGTACCACGGAAAAGTTTATAGGGTTAAATCTTGCTCCATATACTTTTTTTAAGTTTACCCGATCAAAGAAAGTTCCTTTTATTAGTGGTGCTACAACTATACTTTCGGGGGAAAAAGTATTAGCTTTAACATATCCGGTAATTGTAAACTCAAAATTAAAATCGATTATAGTTGTTTCAATTCCTTTCAAAAATTTTAATCGTGTGTTTTTTGCTGGACTTAACTTCAAAGAAAAGTCGGACTTTTTTATATTAGACAGAAATAAAACAGTAATTGCCTCAAATGATACAATGCAAATAGGGCAAAACTTTTTTGAAGTCCCTAAAAATTATGCTAAATACAATAAAATTTTTAATATTCTACAGAGTTCGTTATTTCCCGTAAAGCCGTTTTTGCTGAATGATTTAACTGGTGAACAAGATCTATACGTTTTTCTTGAAACAATGAGAATCAGACGTACTTTGTGGAGTCTTATTTTTAGCATGCCACAAAAAGCGCTAATGTCGGAATTAAACGATTTTAAGAATAAAGCAGCGTTATCACGATATTTTATTTTAGGATTTTTACTGTTACTTTTTGTTCTTGTTGTTTATCGTGAAAGGAAATTCAATAAAATATTACTCGAAAAAGAAAAGATTTTTAAACTAACCTCGGAAACTTCTGGACAAATAGTATATTTTTACGATGCTAAAAACGATAAGCTTACTTTTTTCTGCAATGTTGAAAAATTATTAGGTTATCCGAATGATAAGTTTACGGAAATTCCTCAAAAACAAATTGTGGAATATATTCATCCGGATGATATGGAAAATTTCGAAAAGCAATTCCAAAAGGCTATTGAGAAAAAACGTCCTGTTTTAATTAGGGAATATCGTTTTAAACATGCTAACGATAGATATTTTGAAATGGAAGAATCCTCTTCGTTAATTTATGATAAAAATGGTAAACTCTCGTTAATGGTAGGGACATTAAGAGATATTACTTTAAGAAAATTACACGAACAACAATTGGAAATCTATAAAAACAGACTTGAAGAGATAGTTAGCGAACGAACTAAAGCATTGGAAGAAACCCTTGAAAAATTAAGAGAAGAAATCGAAGTTAGAAAACAAAAAGAAGAGGAACTACAAAAAGCACTCAAAAAAGTTGAAGCATCGGACAAATTAAAATCCGAATTTTTAGCTCAAATTTCACACGAAATAAGAACTCCGATAAATGCAATTGTCGGACATATTTCGATACTTCAAATGGAATTTGAAGATAGTGAAGATGAAATGATTGTTTCTGCGCTTAATGCAATTTCGGCTGGTGGACAAAGAATAATTAGAACAGTAGAGTTAATTCTTAATATGGCAGAACTTCAAGTTGGAAGTTACGAGCCTACTTATAAAAAATGGGATGTATTCAATTTAATTTTAAAAAGAGTTTATTTGGAATATAGACCGCAAGCTCTTGTAAAAAAATTGGAAATAAAATTGGAAGAATGTGTTTGTAATGCCGAAGAAATTGTCGATGAATATTCTGTCCGTCAAATTTTTGCGAATTTAATTGATAATGCAATAAAATATACAGAGCAAGGCGAAATCAATATTCGTTTATACAGAAACGAGAAAAATAAGCTTGTTTTTGAAATAAGTGATACCGGAATAGGAATTGATAAAGAATACTTACCTTACTTGTACGAACCATTTTCGCAAGAAGAACAAGGTTACACACGAAAATTTGAAGGCAACGGATTAGGCTTGGCATTAGTAAAACTTTACGCCGATTTAAATAACATTGAAATTAACGTAGAAACCGAGAAAAACAAAGGGACAAAATTTACACTTATTTTTAACGGTGTTAAATTATCTTGATATTATTTCATTTGTTGGTCGGAGTTAGAATTTATTCAATCTTTATTTGATAATGACGGAACTTTTTATTAAAATATTTTTTGTACCATTTCAAATATTTTTTATTAACTTATTACATCAATTTTTTAAAGGAGCAATAAAAGATGTCAGAAGTAATTAAATGGGATGATAAGTACCTAATAGGAATAGACGAAATTGATGCACAACATAAGAAATGGATTGATATTTATAATAGGTTTGTTATTGCCCGACAAGAGCATAATGAACATGAGGTGCTAAAGGAAATTCTTATGGAAATTGTTGATTATACTAAATATCATTTTGAAACCGAAGAAAAATATATGAAGAAATATGATTATCCCGATATATCGAAGCATAAGGATAAACATAATTATTTAATTAAGGAAATTTCCGATTTAATTTTAAGCGTTAATTATAACGAGGAAGAAGCAATCGTTACACTCGAAAAAATGATGAAAGAATGGATCCTCAAACATATACTCACCTTTGATAAAGCTTTCGGGAAATATGTAAACAAAAAAATAGCAGAGGAAAACAAATAAGTTTTTTTATGGGGGACGTGATATATCTTACAGCAACTTCTTAATTTTTTGTTTATATTAAATGGTTTCCACCAAAAAATGCTTTAAATGGCTAACATAAAAGATTCGGAACCATATTGTTTATCAATTAATAATTTATTAGAAAAACTTGGGACGTCAACCGAAGGATTAAGCGATAGCGAAGTTGCTGAAAGACTTAAAATTTCCGGTCCCAATGAAATAACTTCACAAGAAGAAATTTCGCCTATTAAATTACTTCTAAGCCAATTTACCGATTTACTAATAGTTATTCTAATTATTTCGTCAATAATTTCGTATTCCGTTGGACAAATTGTAGAAGCAACTGCAATTATTGTAATTGTAATTTTAGCAGGAATTTTAGGTTTTGTTCAAGAGTTCCGTGCCGAAAAAGCAATAGAGGCACTAAAAAAAATGGCAACGCCGAAAGCAACCGTAATTAGAAACGGTGTTGAAAAAATAATTGACTCTACATTTCTTGTCCCCGGTGATATTATTGTTTTACATACCGGAAATACTATTCCCGCAGATGCAAGAGTAATTGAAGAACACGGTTTACAAGTTAACGAAGCTCCTCTAACGGGCGAATCAACTTCGGTTGAAAAAACTTCGAAGCAATTGGAATGTAAAGACATTCCGCTGGGAGATAGAGCAAATATTCTTTACGCCGGAACATTTGTAACACGAGGACGTGCTTCCGCAGTGGTAATTGCTACCGGCAACCAAACCGAATTTGGCAAAATTGCTCAAATGCTACAATCGACTAGCTCGCGTAAAACCCCGTTGCAACGCACGCTTGACGAACTTGGGAAAAAGCTTGGAATTATTTCTATTGCTGTTGCAGTAATAATGTCGGTGTTAGGTTATTTTTTGGAGAAGCAATCTTTGATAGAAATATTTATTTGGGGTGTTGCAATTGCCGTTGCGGTAATTCCGGAAGCTCTTCCGGCAGTAGTAACAATAAGCATTGCACTTGGTGTTAGGCGAATGGTTAAACGCAGGGCTCTCATTCGTAAGCTTCCGGCTGTTGAAACCCTTGGCTCGGTAGATGTAATTTGTTCGGATAAAACCGGCACGTTAACAAAAGATCAGATGACAATTCGGGAAATTTACGTAAACAAAACAAATTATTTTATTACCGGTAGCGGTTATAATCCTCAAGGAATTTTTAGGGAAGAAAACCTTACGATTGAACCGCGGAATTATCACGATTTAATTAAATTACTCGAAATAGGTGTATTGTGTAACGATACAAGTATTAACTATAATGAAGGGAAAGAAGAAGTTTTAGGAGAGCCGACAGAAGCGGCATTTCTTGTTGCTGCGCTAAAAGCGGGAATAGATTATTCCGAATTAAGACAAAAATTTCCCCGAGTTGCCGAAATTCCATTTACATCCGAAACAAAAAAAATGGTAACTGTTCACGAAATTGAAGGTGAATATTATGCTTACGTCAAAGGTGCTTTTGAAATTATTCTTGATAGTTCTAATAGCATCTTAAATAACGGAATAGAGCAACCACTTACCGAAGAAGAAAGATTACGAATTAAAAATATTGCATATAAGAATAGTGAAAAGGCTCAAAGAATATTAGGAGTTGCGTATAAACGATTAGGTAAAGATCCTTCGATTAATGATGCCAAAGGGGACTATGTTTTTGTAGGCTTTGTAGGAATGATTGATCCTCCAAGAGAAGAAGCGAAAAAAGCGATTGAAACGGCTTTTAATGCAGGAATTCGTCCTGTTATGATTACCGGGGATTACGAAGTAACTGCTGTGGCTGTTGCACGTGAAGTTGGAATTCTCAAACATGGTAATTCAATTGCAGGACCGGATTTAGAAAAACTATCCAACGAAGAACTTTTGAAAATCGTAGATGAAACGGAAGTATTTGCCCGTATTTCTCCAAAACATAAATTAAGAATTGTAAATGCTCTTATGCAAAAAGAGCATATAGTTGCAATGACAGGTGACGGAATTAACGATGCTCCGGCATTAAAGCGTGCCGATATTGGCGTAGCAATGGGAATTAAAGGAACGGATGTTAGCCGCGAAGCTGCTGATATGATTTTAACCGATGACAATTTTGCTTCAATTATTGCAGCAATTGAAGAAGGTCGGGGGATTTTCCAGAATATTCGTAAGTATTTAGTTTATTTATTAAGCGGAAATTTAGGAACTGTTTTAGCTTTGGTTGTTTCTTTACTTACGTTTTTGCCAATTCCATTAACTGCTGTCCAAATTTTATTTATTAATTTTTTAATGGACGGATTAATTGCTATTGCCTTGGGCGTTGAGCCTCCTGAAAAAGGATTAATGAAACAAAAACCTCGTAATGTAAAGGAAAGTGTTTTAAACAAACAAATGATTATTACTACTGTTTCGATTGGTGTATTAATTGCAACAGTAACAATGGGGCTTTACGTGTGGGGTTTTTCGCAGGGAATGGACGAAAGAAAAATTATAACATTATTTTTTGTTTCGTTAATTTTTGCACGTTTATTTAACGCATTGAATTGTCGTTCTTTTAATTTACCGGCACTTGCACTTAAATTTTATAGTAATAAGTTTCTTTTAGTTTCCTATGTTCTTACAATTATTTCTACTATTATAGTTGTTGAATGGAAAGTATTAAACGATGCTTTTCACACAGTTCCGCTTTCAGGAGGGGAATGGCTATTAACTATATTGGTTTCCGTTTGGGTTTGGGTTTTTGTAGAGATTTATAAAGTTGTTTTTACATTTTCAACATCACCACAATAAATTTAGATAATAAACGAAATTTTATTTCATTCGGAATTTTGTCTTTTCGAACTGAGACCGACGAGGTCGGTCGTAGAGAGGAATCTTTAATTCTATTTTAACTGCTAATGCACTTTTTTAAGATTTCTCTCCGAGTTCGTCGAGAGGCGAAATAAAAAAAATAAAAATCAAGTCCCATAGGGACGAAATCTTTGTAGCAAACAATAGCCCCAAAAACAAAGCTCCGTAGGAACGAAACCAAAATCAATAAAACAAACGATACAAAGTTTCGTGCGATATTTCCGAACGAAATACAATTTCGTTCGGAGAAGAAGATTTCTCCTCCGACTTTGTCAAAAGGCGAAATAACAAGTTTTCCTCACCTCAACCTTAACCTCAAGCTCAATCCACTTCCCCGTAGCACTCTTCGTTATCGCACTCAGTTATTTTTACATTTACAAATTTATTAACAAGTGCCTTGTCATACTTGGTTTTAACACGAATATATTCCGACGAAAAACCTTTCATCATTCCATCGTAATTTGTGTGTTCGAAAATTACTTTAACATTTTGTCCTAATTTTTTAGTGTGGAACTCGGCACGTTTTGTTTCGCTTAATTTTCTTAATCGGTTTGTCCTTTCTTTTCTTATTTCAAACGGAACTTTTCCGGGGAAATTTAACGCTTCGGTATTTGGTCTTTCCGAGTAAGTAAAAACGTGCAAATACGAAATCGGTAAACGTTCCAATAAAAGATAAGTTTGTTCAAAATCTTCATCGGTTTCGCCCGGAAAACCGGTAATTACGTCAATTCCCAAACCAATTTCGGGAATTTCATCATTTAGTTTATTAATTAAACTTTCGAAAAATTTGCTGTTGTACCGACGTTTCATTAATCGTAAAATTTTATCGCTTCCGCTTTGCAACGGAATATGAAAATGTTTTGCAAGCCTATCATCGTTTTTTGCAAGTTGGATAATTTCGTCGGTTAATAAATTTGGCTCAATTGAACTTATTCTAATTCTGTAATCACCGTTGGTTTCAAGGAATTTAAGCAAAAGCTCATACAAACTGCTCTTAATTTTTCTTCCGTAATCACCAACATTTACTCCGGTTAAAATAATTTCTTTGTAGCCTTCGGTAAGAATTTCATTAAATTTTTCTTGAAGATATTCGGGATTTACACTTCTACTTTCGCCACGTGCTTGTGGTATTTTACAAAATGTGCAAAGATAATCGCAGCCGTCCTGAATTTTGAAAAATGCACGAGTTCTACTATCCGCATCGGTTGAAGACGCAAAATTGAAATTATCAATTTGTTCACGAGGCGAAACATAAACACACGAGGGAAGATTATTTTCCAATGATTCGATTGCAAGTTCCGGTACTTTGAATTTTTCTTTTGTTCCGGCAACAATTGTTACTTCTTCCATTTTCGAAAGCATTGCGTAATCCGTCTGCGCAAAGCATCCTGTTACGGCAATTACCGCATTTGGATTTATTCTTTTTGCACGACGAATAATTTTCCGGCATTCTTTATCGGCGTTCTCCGTAACCGTGCAAGTGTTAATTACATAAATATCCGCCTTTTCATTGAATTCTTTTATTGCAAATCCTTTTTGTTGGAATGCTTTTGCAATAGTGGAAGTTTCCGAAAAATTGAGTTTGCAACCTAATGTGTGTAATGCAACAGATTTCAAATTTTCCCTTTCGTTTCAAAAATTAGATAAAAAAAAGGATGCCGCAAAAACGACATCCTTTAATTTACGAATTAAAAAAGAATTTATTCTTTGCTTTCTTCTTCTTTGTTTTCGGAAGTTTCGGTTTCTTTAACTTCGTCTTCCTTTTTTTCTTCATTAGTTTCAGTTTCTTCCGCTACGTTTTCTTCTGCTTTTTCTTCGCTTTCGTCTTTTTTCTCTTCAGTAGTCTCTTCTTTCTTTTGGTCGATATTTCTATCTTCATACATTTTGAAAGCATCTTTATCAAATTTACCGATATCTGCTTTGCGAATTGCTTCTACCGATGTTCTTTCCAATTTATGATTTTTTATGTATTCTTCAATTTCTTCATCGGAAAGTTCTTTAATAGCAGCAAGAACACTGAGTACGATTTTCTTGTTTTCGCCGTCGAACTCAATTACACGCATCGGAAGTTCTTCGCCGTTAGGGAAGCAGTAAGAAAGATTTTTAATCTTCGAAGTGGAAAGTTGTGTTTGCGGAACAAATCCGTCAACACCTTTCGGTAATTCAACGATTAATCCTTTTTCTATTTGGCGAACAACTTTACCGGTAGTTAAAGTTCCAACTTTGTAATCGTTTTCAAATTCGGGCCAAGGATCAGGTTGAATTTGTTTGTGTCCGAGCGAAATTTTTCTTTCTTCCGTATCAATATCAAGAACAACAACTTCAATTACTTCACCTTTCTTAACAATTTCGCCGGGGTGGCGTACTTTCTTTGTCCACGACAAATCGGAAATATGAACCAATCCGTCAATTCCGGGTTCCAATTCTACGAAAACACCGAAATTAGTAAGGTTGAGAACAGTTCCTTTTTGTACCGACCCGACAGGATATTTGTTCGGTAAATCTTGCCAGGGATCGGGTGTAAGTTGTTTCATTCCAAGCGAAATTTTCTTTTCGTCTTTATCAAGGCTTAAAATAACGGCTTCAACAACTTGTCCCATCGAAACAAATTGAGAAGGATGCGAAATATGTTGCGTCCAGCTCATTTCCGAAATGTGGATTAAGCCTTCAATGCCTTTTTCAATTTCGATAAATGCACCGTAATCGGTAAGCGAAACAACTTTACCGGATACTTTATCGCCAACGTGATATTTTTCGTCGATATTTTCCCACGGGTGAGGTGTAAGTTGTTTAAGGCTAAGTGAAATGCGTTTTTTCTCTTTATTGAAATCGGTAACAACAACTTTAATCGGTTGATCAAGCTCAACAACTTCTTTCGGGTGGTTAATTCTTCCCCAACTCAAATCGGTAATGTGAATTAAACCGTCAACACCGTCAAGGTCAACAAACACACCGAAATCCGTAATTGCTTTAACCGTTCCTTCAAGAATTTGACCGACTTCAAGGCTTTCGAGAATTTTCTTCCTCTTATCGGCATATTTTTCTTCGATAAGAACTTTATGCGAAACAACAATATTTTCGGTAGGAATATTAACTTTAACAATCTTAAAGTCCATAGTTTTACCGACAAGCGCATCGAAATCGCGAATTGGTTTTACGTCAATTTGTGAGCCGGGCAAAAATGCTTCTACGCCGGTTAAATCAACAACCATTCCGCCTTTAATACGACGAATAATTTTGCCGGTAATGATTTCTTCGTTTTCGTATGCTTCGAGAATTTTCTTCCAGATTTTTTTGAAATCGGCACGTTTTTTACTAAGCACCAAATTACCTTCGCCGTCTTCCATACTTTCAACAACAACTTCAACTTCGTTACCAATCTTAATTTCTTCGGTGCTTGCAAATTCTGATTTCGGTACAAGGCCGTCCGATTTGAACCCAACATCGATAACAACGTTATCTTTGTCAAATCCTACAATTTTACCTTGTACGATTTCATCGATTTTAATGTCTTTGCTGGTTTGTTCCACCAAATCCAAAAATTCTTGAATTTCTTCGGGAGAGTATTCTTCTTCGGTTAAAATTTTAATACTCTCCATTTTTTTGTTTTTTTCTTCGGACATTCATCCTCCAAATTAATTTCGCCCTTGTGTTACAAACCATCAAAAAACACTTGAGCAAAATTAGTTTAACATTCGGTTAACTATCGATGGTTTGTTTTATTTAGTGTTTAATAAAATCTTTTATTTTATCTAAAAGTAGATTTAATTCTTCGTCAATTGTCAAAGAGGTAGAATCCATTTCAAAAGCATCTTCTGCTTTGCGTAGCGGACTTACTTCACGCGAACTATCGATTTTATCGCGCTTTGCCAAATTGTCGCGAACTTCTTCGTAAGTAATTACAACGCCTTTTTCTTTGTATTCTTTTAATCTACGTTCGGCTCTAACATCCAAATCCGCAGTTAAATAAATTTTGAAATCGGCATTCGGAAAAACTACGGTTGTGGTATCACGTCCTTCCGCTACAACTGTTTGGCTTTTGGCAAGATTACGTTGAATATCGATTAATTTTTTTCGTACTTCGGGAATTTTACTAATTTCACTTACTTTTGAATTTACTTCGGCAGAACGAATAAAATCGGTTACTTCGTTTTCGTTAACAAAAACTCTTGTAATACCGTTTTCGTAATTTATTCGCAAATTAATATCGTCTAACATAGCAATTACTTTTTCGGTATTATCAACAATTCCGCGTTGCATTGCTTCGTAAGTAATTGCACGATACATTGCTCCGGTATCGATGTACGTTGCCTTTAACTCGTCGGCAAGATATTTTGCAATAGTGCTTTTGCCCGAGCCCGAAGGACCATCAATCGCTATGATTATTTTTTTCGACATAATCTTTAAAAATATTCCATTTTCGTCAGAAAATCAAATTTACACAATTTTATTTTGCAGACTAAAAACTCAAAATTAGCAAATACTATAATTCGTATATTTGACTTATCATTTTTTGTTTTAAAAAAAGAGAATACGATGAAAAAGTTACTTTTATTAGGTGATGAAGCAATTGGACAAGGTGCAATTGACGGTGGAATTTCCGGAATTTATGCTTATCCCGGAACTCCTTCAACTGAAATAATGGAATATGTGCAGCGTTCTAAACAAGCAAAAGAAAGAAACATTCACGCGCTTTGGTCGGCTAACGAAAAAACGGCAATGGAAGAAGCCCTCGGAATGTCTTATGCCGGTAAGCGTGCAATTGTTTGTATGAAACATGTTGGATTAAATGTCGCAGCAGATGCTTTTATCAATTCTGCTATTACTGGCGTAAACGGTGGACTTGTTGTTGCTGTTGCTGATGACCCTTCAATGCATTCATCACAAAACGAACAAGATTCAAGATTTTACGGAAAGTTTGCTCAAATTCCAATCTTTGAGCCTTCCAATCAGCAGGAAGCCTACGATATGACTCGCGAGGCATTTGCATTTTCGGAAAAATATTCTGTACCGGTTTTATTACGCATCACAACACGACTTGCACATTCGCGTTACGGAGTAGAAGTAAAAGAACCATTGCCACAGAACCAAACTTTGCTTCCTCCGGATCCAAAGCAATTTGTGTTGCTTCCTTCAATTGCAAAAAAACGTTACAAAATTCTACTCGAAAACCAATCTAATTTTGAGGAAGAATCTCAGAGATCGGTTTATAACACTTACATCGAAGGAGCGGATAATTCACTTGGAATAGTTGCTTGTGGATTGGCTTACAATTATTTAATGGAAAATTATGTGGGAGAAAAATGCCCGTTCCCAGTAGTGAAAATCAGCCAATATCCGTTACCGGAAAATAAGCTGAAAAAACTAAAAGAAAGCGTTAACAAAATTTTAGTTTTGGAAGAAGGCTATCCTTTGGTTGAAGAATTACTTCGGGGATTTTTCAACGACGGAATTAAAATTCACGGAAGACTCGATGGCACGCTTCCGCGAGATGGCGAACTAAATCCTAATCTCGTGGCTCGTGCTTTGGGCTTGCCAGATAGGGAAGGCGACGAACCGCCGGCATTTCTTTCCGGAAGACCGCCTGCAATGTGTCCGGGGTGCGGACATATCGATTTGTACAACGCTTTGAACGAAGCAATGAAAGAATACGGTTCGCAAAAAGTTCTTTCGGATATTGGATGTTACACACTTGGAGCTTTACCTCCCTATAATGCAATAAACTCGTGTGTCGATATGGGAGCATCAATTACAATGGCAAAAGGAGCTGCGGACGCCGGTGTACGACCTGCTGTTGCAGTAATAGGAGACTCTACTTTTACACATTCCGGTATTACGGGTTTGCTTGATGCAGTAAATGAAAATGCTCCGATAAAACCTAT
>CAYZGB010000060.1:0-11858 GCA_964477915.1 uncultured Melioribacter sp.
ACAAGATGAAGACTGTCTTCTTGTGAGTATGCAACCGCACTCAAAATAAAAAGAAGTAATAATACTAAACGTTTCATGTTTTCCTCCTAAATAAAATGATCGAGCTAACTGGATTTTCCACGTGCCCAAAACCTTCACTTGCCGCTGCTTACACTCTTACTGTGCAGTTTCATTGCACAAGTGGCAAATTCCGAGTTAACGTCCGTGATATGCTTTTATACATATTTACCTAAACTCAATTAATCGAAAATAAATTCTTGCTTTTCCATTTTTTTCGCCAACCCAGGTAGTAGCGAGTTTATTATCATAACTTGCAATTGTCATATAATCACCGATGTTCCTTTGTGTGGGAGCAAATTTTGGGTCACCCGGAAGTTTACTCCAATCAGTTGGTGTAGAGTTTATTTTAATATCTTGGAAAGTGTCATTTTCCAATTTAATAGACAAATAAACATCCGTAAGCGTAGTAAAAGGATGGTTCCTTCGGTCATAATAAAAAACAGCCGGTAGATTTCTTATACTTGTCATAGTAGGAAAGATTCTTTCATAATCTGTCGAATTATTTCCAACATAAAATGGTCCACTAATTTGTTTAAAGTTTTCATCCATTTTAAAAAGTATTACTCGTGAACCTTCATTTTCTGTTCCTTCTGTATAAGCCAGCCAAAAATTAGCCTGATTATTATTTAAGGTATAAGTTATCCATACACTTGTGCTTAAAAGAAATAATGCATTACCACCTTTATCTTTAAGGGCTCCAATTGTATATCCGTTTACTATATTGAATGTCTTACTTATTTTATACAAAAGCTTTGCTTTAGAAAAAGAAAATCCATTATCTAATGAGTAGGCAAACCAAATTTCATTTTGATTCATAGCGATTCCTTCAACCCAGCCAACTAATATTTTATCGTTATAAGATACAACACAAGAACCGGTTTTTACTGGGTTTGTGGAATTTGATAATTTTAAAGGAGTTTGCCACGATTTTCCCTGATTGGATGAATGAATAAAATATATTTCATTTTTTTTATCGATATTACCAGTGTACGAAATATTTATTTGACCTGTTGAGGTTACATTCATAGAAGGTTTATCAATTAATTTATCAGAGTAAACAGTGTATCTTTTTTCCCATTTACCTAAATTATTTCCATCCATATAGTACACAAACAAATAATGAGAACGATCTTGCCAGCTTAGAACCTGAAGATAAAAATTACCGTTTGAATCAGTTCCAAGCCAAGAATCAACGCCATCAACTCGGAGAACGGATTTTTCATCGATTTTAGGAAGATAACCGCCGAAATTAAAATTTTGACCATTATTATACGAGATGGCCCAACCTACTGCTGAGCCTGTTTTAGAATTTATTTTTCCCCCATAACTATCGTTCCAAGAAACAATTATTATATTTTTATTTATAGCAACAGATGGTTCACATTGTAAATCACCACCACTGTTTGGTTCGTTAACCTGGATTTCTTTTCCTAAAAAGTATGATAAGGTGTCATTATTTTGTGAATACAGAGGCACGACAGAATAAACGATTATTATTAATAAAAATAATTGAACATTAATAATTTTCTCTATCATAGAAATATCTTCTGCTAATTATAAAATCTTATGAAGCATAACGGATTGGCTAACCTGCCGCAGGCTTGCGGGGCACGGACTTTAATAAAACAAAGAACTTTATGCGGGCTTCAAAACTTGAAAAACCGCACAGCCCCTGCGTACAAATTGAGCCAATGGTTATTGTGTTTTTTAGCTTTCTTTCATTATTTCATGAATTCCTAAAAAAATATTTCCCGTTTGAGCCGCATATCTTCTTTTACGAAGTAATAATTGTAACAAGTCTATTCTTCCTTCTAAAACTGCCATTAAATCGCTTCCATCCATCAGAATCATAAGTCGCCTTCCAGTTGAATGAGCTTTTATTGCATCGTTTGAGAATCCATTAATTGAAATAAACAGACCTAACGTATTCTCTAAACGCCTGCTTAATTTTCCACTGAAAGCATCCAACGCATCTATACCTACAGGATCCTTTTGCCATTTTGCTTCTAATAAATAATCATTATTGTCAAATGTGAACATTCCATCAATTTGTTCACCAGTTATCTTAAAAGAAGCTTTTGGATCCAAATCAAATAACTCAAACAATTCCTTTATTATTTTTTCTAATTTATATCCCCTTTGTTGAGCATCATCTGAGCTAACCAAAAAATAAAAATCGGTTTTTATTTCTTCCAACTTTTTCTTTACTGCACTATTTTTAAGTTGTTTTTCAAAAACTTCTTTCCTTCTCTGTTCAATTTTCTTTTCTTCTTCAAGAACATCAAAATAACGTTTAGAAATTTTCCTTAATGCTTCAACAGCTTCTTTGGCTGTTTTTTCTTTCTGTTTTCCATCTTCTAGTTGGCGCAGATGTGAAAAATCATTCATATTTGAGATTTCATAGATTAATTTAAGCAAATCGTTCTGGGTCTTTTCTTCATTTTTTACTAAAATGTCTACTAATCTTGAAGATATGTTTCTTTTGTAATCAGACCAGTTTAAATATGATAAAACTTGTTTATTATTAAGAGTATGATACAAGAAACTTCTCAAATCAGATTTATACCAGTAAATAGAAGTTAAAGCGTGTTTTAGGGCATTTATGGCTGTTGGGGATATTTTTTTCATAATATTTCTTTTCGCATTTTATTACACATAACTATTATTTAACCCGAAAAGAAAAGAACCATCTTAGAACATTAGAAAGAAACATTGTTCTTACTAAAGTCTTTAATATTTTCTTCTGTGTCGGGGGAAATATTTTTAGTTAATACACTCATTTTGTTTATTTTTAAAGAAAAATAAGAAATTCAAAATTATAATCAAAGTATTTTTTTCTCTTGGACGGTAAAAATGAATTTCGAAAACGTAGCACAAATTTGTAATATGTGAAAATAAAAAAAGACACGAATACGCGAATGAAAAACGAATGACGCGTTCATCGAACTAAATTGTATTTCACTCGGAGAAAATAATAACTAACAAGCCATTGTGAAACTCCGCTTGCAGAGGCGATGCAATCTTCTCAATGAAAAAAACTGCTGAATACTCTGGAGATTGCTTCGTCATTCCGCTTCGCTCCATTTCTTGCAATAACAGATTTAATAACTTTCCCCACTATGCCCGGAACTGAGTTTCGGACGGAAATAGCAATAGAAGCTCTGTTTCGTTTTCACTTTGGTAAAATCCCGTAGGGATGAAATCTTTGTAGAAAGAGAATTCCCAATAAAATTAAGCTCCGTAGGAGCGAAACAAAAAAATCAATAAAACGAAACAAAGTTTCGTGCATTAGTTCCGAACGAAATACAATTTCGTTCGGAGATTAAACTTTCAATCTCTTTTCCTTTCTCCTCTTTGCCTTTTGTCCTTTTAGCCCTACATTAAACTTTACAAACTTTTAACTATCAATCTAGAACCACTCGGTAAACATTACATTCGTTTCGTAAGATTTTACCAATAATTTTTCAAATTCCGAAAATGAAATTTCCTTTGCCCCGAACATTTTAAGATGCTCCGTTTGATACTGAACATCGAGCAAAACAAAACTGCGTTCGTTTAATCTCTCTATTAATTTTACAAGAGCGGATTTAGACGCTTGCGAAACTTTCGAGAACATTGATTCGCCGAAAAACGCACCGCCGATTGTAATTCCGTACAAGCCGCCAACAAGTTCTTTGTTTTGATAAACTTCCACCGAATGCAAATAGCCCAAATAAATCAGCCTTTCGTAAGCATCAATCAATTCATCGGAAATCCACGTCTCGTCGCGATTTGCACATTGCTTAATTACATCGAGTTGCCTTTTACTATATTCATATTCGAAATCACTTTTTTCCATAAACTTACGCAGCGAACGCGGAACGTTGTAATTATCGAGAGGGATTATTGTTCTGATTTCCGGCTTGTACCAATTTATTACGCCGCTTGCATCCGCCATTGGGAACGCACCTTGTGCATAAAGATTTAGCATAATTTCCGGTTCAAGCAAATCTTTGTAATTAAACAATTTTTCACTCATCGTCGGCAACGCATTTGTTGTTTTCGAAATAAACACAATGTTTACAATTGCTTTCGTTTTTCGGAAATTTTCTTGATCTAATATTATTAACTATTTCATCGATTTCGTTTCCGAAATTTTTCACTTCTTCGAGAAAATATTTTTTCGAAATTGAATTTTCGGGGGAAGAAAGAAAAATCAATCTTGCCTCAAAATTTTTTACATCGGGATAAAGTAAACTTAAAATGTAAAGATAAAATTTCAATTGATATTCGTATTGGTTGAATTTCCGTTCGTAATTGCCGTCGCTTATTTTATCGGATTTATAATCGGCAACAATAATAGTATCGCCATCAAATATTAATTTGTCAATTATTCCGTAAAGGAAATAGTCCTTTGCTTTTGCGTAAACTTCGAATTCGTTTTTAAAATTCTCTTGATTTTTCAACCAAGTAAAAATCTCGGTATTCAAAAATTGTTTTAATATTTTTTCCGCTTTGGATTTTAATTTTTCTGCGTAATCTTTTCCCGCGGCTTCCGTATTTATTGCCTTCGATAGAATTTCGTCAAAGTTTTCTTTTGTTATTTGCAATTCCAATGCCTTGTGTAAAACCGAACCAAGAACATTAGCCGGGAGGGATTCTTTTTCTTCATCTTGCTTGTCTTCAATCTCAAAATCGTCAACATCAATATTTTTAAGCATTCCGTAAAGTTTGCCGTAACCAAGTTCGTATGTTAATTCGTATTTACGCGGACAATATTTGTAAAGTGCAATTTTAGTAGCGGAAATAAATTCATTCTCTTCCGCATCATCAATTTGTTTAATATTAATTTCGAAATCGCGCTCCGTATTGTTTTTGGCAAATTCAAATTCCACATCTTCAATTTTGTTTTGTTCGATATTTATTTTATACGAACGGAACTCGGTGTTTTCCCTTGTTTCGAAACTTAAATTTCCTTGAATTGTAATGCTCGGATCGTCAACGGAAAACCCAAGTGCGGAAACAAGAAAACCGAACATCGAGTTCTTATTGATGTTATTACTTTTCTTAATTTTTGCCGAGATAAACAAATTTTGTTTTGCTCTTGTTACGCCTACATAAAACAATCGTTTCTGTTCGGCAAGTTCCTTTCGGTTGTGGTAATAATCGTAAATCCAAACAAGCGGATTGGTTTCGTAATCGTTAAAATATCCTTTCGGTGAAGGCGTTTTTGCAATCATTCCAAATTCTTTATCGAATTTAATTTCGCGAGATTTTACGGTTCTGTTTTTATTTGCTTCGGCAGTTTTGTAAAGAAAAACTGTATCGAATTCCAATCCTTTCGATTTATGGAACGTCATTATTTTTACGGCGTTGTTACTATCCGCCGTTGGTGCAGAGCCTTCGTCTTTTACTCGTTTGATCAAGTCGCTTAATTTTTCGGCAAATTCGTAAAGCGAAACCGCTTCGCCTTTAAGCGTGCCGAGCGCGGCGTAAAGTAATTTCCGCACGTTTGCAATCTCTTGTTCCGCGTTTTCCTTTGCGGTAAGTATTGCCCAGTAATTTGTTTCCGATAAAATCTTATTTAACAAAAGCGGTATTTCGTAGGACTTTGCGTAATTCAAATGTTTGTTTAACGTTGCAACTATTTTTTCTGCAAGTTTATTTTTCGAAGCAAAAGAATTTAATTTTTCCCAGTAACTTTCCCCTTTTTCAAAAGATAATTTGAAAATATCAGCATCGGAAAGAGAAAAAAACGGCGAACGCAAAATGGTAACTAACGCAACATCGTTATTTACCGAGCTTAAAAACATCAGATAGTTCTGAACATCCCTAATTACAAGCTCTTGAAAATACCCAACGCCACCGAGAACAACGTAAGGAATTTTTTCATCCGCAAGCGCTTTTTCCATTTCGCTTACAAACTTATTTTGCCTTGTTAAAATAGCGGTTTCGGAAAGCTTGATTTCTTCGTTGGTCAATAACCGCTTAATTTTATTGGCGATAATTTTCGCTTCGTCAATTTCTTCCTCGCCTTCTATTTCGCGCGCTAACAAAATTTCAACTCTTCCGCCTTCGCCAACAGTTTCGGAAACAATTAGCGGATTAAATTCAACTTCGTTAAAACGCTTATCCGGGTTTGCAAAAACTTTTGAGAAAACACTATTGACAAACAACGCATTGTTCGGCTTAAGACGAAAACTATGCGGAAGTTCAAGAATTACGCCTTCGTTTGTATTTACTTGTTCTTTCGTTCGATCAAATATTTCGAGCTCGGCATTGTTGAACATATAAATACTTTGCTTTTCGTCGCCTACAACAAATAGATTCCCACGATTAAGCTTATCCAAAATCGGCATTATGATTTCGTATTGAATTTCGTTGGTGTCCTGAAATTCATCCACCATAATGTATTCGTATTTCGATTGCAAATCCGATAGCACGTCGTTATTTGCAAGCAATTTGTTCGCGTTGATTAAAATATCTTCAAAATCGAGATAGCCGTTTTGGTATTTTGCCTCGGTAAATTTATCGAGAACTTTTTTGTAGAAGTAGAAAAAATCACCTGCCAAATACGCCAGTGCTTCAAGATTTTCATCAAGTGTATTAAAATAAAATGATAAAATGAATTTTGAAATTACTTCTATTTCCCGAGCGTATTTTTGTTGGTCAAGTAAATTGTTTTTTACAGCCGCTTTTAATTTCCCATCTTTATTAACAAGGCTTTGCAATGCCTCTTTAATTGCTTGTGCTTTCTTTATCGCGTCTTTTTCGGTAAGAGCCTTGTCATATAATTCCGAATAAAGAGAATAATCTTTCGGCGGCTTTTTTGCATTTGAAAGTTCAATTAAAATTTCACCGATTAATTTTACCACTTTTATAAATTGCGGGAATGCAATTTTATCGAAAAATTTCACCGCCTTGTTTTTCAGAAAATTTAAGATTTCATTTTCTTCTTTGGAATAAACCTTTTCGTAATAATCATCGAGGTAACGCCGATTTTCAACCGCTGTTTTTATTGATGAACGTAATAACTTTTTACTTCCGAAATATCGCAACAACGATTTAATTTGTTCGGGAAGAATTTCCTCTTCAAAAGCATCGTCAAATGCTTTGTCAAAAAGTTTGTCCTTTTCGTAATCTTCAATCGGAATCATTTTCGCATCAAGTCCGGCTTGAGGCGAATAATCGCGAAGTAAATTCAAGCAGAAAGAATGAATTGTCGATATGTTAGCGGATACTAACCTTTTGCGAATTAAATTTAGCGTCGCAAAATCGGTTGTCCTCTCCGTCATTAATTCTTCTACTTCTTTTACAATCCTTCCGTAAAGTTCGCCCGCTGCTTTTTCTGTAAACGTAATTGCAATAATTTTATCGAGTTCGGGATTTTTTTCGAGTGCGATTTTCACAAACCGCTTTGCAAATACAAATGTTTTTCCCGAGCCGGCATTTGCCGTAAGTGCAATGTGCTTATCATAATTTAATGCCGATTTTTGTTCCGTTGTTAAAGTTGGTTTTTCACTCATAGGTAAAAGTCAATTTAAATATTGTTTCGTTATCATCGCTTTTTTCAAGTGTAATCGCTGCGTTCGTTCCTTCCAAAAAACGGCGGGAAAGATAAAGTCCCAACCCGCTTCCTTTTTCTTTTGTGCTGAAATCTTTATCAAATATTTTTTCGTGCATTTCGTCTGGAATTTTACTCCCGTCATTTGCAACGTAAATTTCAATGTCCTCTGAATTTTGCTTTGAATAAATTTTAATATTCTTCGCTTTTGCGTCAATTGCATTCGAAATAAGATTTACAAAAATACGCGTTAAATATTCTTCATCCGAATTTAGTTCAATATTTTCAAGGGAATTATCAATCGTAATATTTATTTCTTTTTCCGAATATAAAGATTTAACCTTGTTGAGCAATTCAATTATTTTTATCTTCTTCAATTTAACAACAGGCATTTTACCAAATGCCGAAAACTCGCTTGCAATATTTTTTAGCAAATCTATTTGAGAAAGTAGCGACGCAGAAATTTTTTCGAACGCCGAATCAAAATTTTCATCTTTCTCCTTTTTCATTGCAATCAATTGCTGAAGCGAAAGTTTCATCGGTGTAAGCGGATTTTTAATTTCGTGAGCAACTTGCCGAGCCATTTCACGCCACGCTGTTTCGCGTTCGCTTTCCAACAATTTTTTTTGCGTTGCTTTTAAGTCGCTCGCCATTCGATTAAAACTTTCCACAAGTTCTTTCACTTCGCCGAAAGCTCTTGTTTTTATTGATAAATTCAAATCGCCACCGGCAATTTTCCTTGTCCCGGCAGTTAATTCTTTAACCGGCTTCGATAAAAAATACGCGAGTAAAAATCCAAGCAAAATAATTACCACGGCGGTAACAGAATAACTTGTAATAAGCATTTCGTCAAATTCGCTTTCTGAAATCGGAACTGTAACCGGATTAAAGGCTTCGTCAATTTGAATTACAAATTCTTGCTCCGTTGGAATTTTTAGATAGTAAACTCTTCTGTTGTAATTTTCAATTCTTTCCCAAAGTAGAACGCCGGTTAAATTGTTTTCTTCAATTCCGGAAATTGCTCGCGGGCTTAAAATATCGGGCAAAATTCCATTTTCGAAATAAAGCGGATGAGTTGTGTAGAAAATTTTCTTGTTGTAAAAAACGGAAAAATCGTATTTCAAATCCCGACTTATTTTTTCGAAAACGGAATAATAATCAGCCTCTTCCGGTTGCTTTTTCAAAAACAATTTTGCGACGTTGTATGCTTTTCTATTCAATTTATAAATTGCGGAACTACTGTTTTTTTCTTCGCTTAAATTTCTGAAATAAATCGCAAGCAAAATCAAAGGAATAATCGAAACTAAAATTAATCCCGAAAATATTGCTGTTCTGTAATTAAGCCTAACACCGGCTTTTAATTTTTTAATCCGAAGCAAAATCAAATAAATCAAAAGCAAGGCAAACAAATAAGCGGAAATTCTTATCGTTAAATACAATCGCTTTGAAAACGGCGGAACGGGTTTGGCAAGTAAATAGAGTTTGTTCTCTGCAATTTTTCTTGCCGGAATTACTTCATATTCTTTATTCCCGAGAAAAATTATAGGAATTTTTTCTCCTTTAATATCGTAGATATTTAACAAATTCTTTTTTGCTTCCTTCCCAAACGTTACAGGCAATGAAGAAAAAACAAGGCTATCGTTTTGAAATTTTAGAAGTTGTAATTTAAGTCTGCGAACAAGCGAAACAGCAAGTTGATTATCCGCAATAAAAAACTCGGGCAATTTGCTTGCAAATAATTTTACAGGTGAAAAATCAACACTTACATTAACCGAGAAATCTTTATCGGTTGAATTAGCTTTCGCAATAAATTTAGGGTTCGTAGAAAAACCGTTAAGATTTTTATTGTAATAAAAATATATTGTGTCCTTGTTAGTATTATTAACTTCCAATGACGAAGAAAATGATTCGTAAGGCAATCGCGAGGAATTCCAATATTTATAGGCAAGCGAGTTGTTGAAATAAATATAGTCCTTATTTTTTAGTCTGTTTAGAACATTATTTGATTCGGCTTCCACAAGATTTTTGTAATGAAAATTATTCGGATTTACAATTTTATCCGTGGCAAGCTTAAACAAATCGTTCTCAAAATCTTTATGATGATAGCTCAATAACACAACAATCGATAAAACCGAAAGAAACGAGAGAAGTAAAAACTTGTTCGATTTAATAAAATTATTACGTGAATAAATTAACCCAATGAGAGTCCCTGTTAATAATAGTTTAAACATTGGTGGGCTTTGCGGTGAATGCTGGACATAATGAAATATCAGCACTAAAAATAGTAAAAGATTTCCAGCATACACGAAATTTTTGTTAGCAAGTTTGGCAATAGCGTGTTCTATCAGTAGGAATAACGTAACGGAAAATACAATTCCCGTAATAAAAAGATTTAAGATGTAAAAAAGATTAATTCCGCTTGTAAGTGAAATGCTTTCCGAAAAAACATCAATGTTCGAATCGTAAATTAAACTGCGTATTGTTGCACCGAAAGCCCTTAAAATAAAGGGGAAAATCAAGAACGTTACGATTATAAAAACTTTATTCGAACGATTTTTCTCGCTTTTAATTCGATAGACCGCAAATAAAATTATCGAAAAAGAAACCAGCGAAAGGAACAACGAAAATAATGAATCAAAAAATCCGAAGCCGAAATTAGAAGAAAAATATTCCGGTTTGGTAATCGCCCATCCGCAAGTTTCGAAATCGGAGAAGAAAAATCTTGAAATAATTCTAAACAAAACGGCAAGAAGAACGAAATAATAGAGCCCCTTGATTTTATTCGTTTCTCTTAATATTAAATTAAACAAAAGTAAAAGCGAAACAAACAAGAGCACGAGGGAAACAAGGCAAAAAGTATTGTCTGCAAAATTTCCGCTTCGGGAAACTATAGCCCCGATTCGTTTTTCTCCAAGCAACAAAGGAAATGAAGATTGCTTACCAAGAACAGACGGAGTAAGTTCAGCATTAAATTGAGTACTAATTGAACTCGCAAAATCTTGTCTTCTTTCATAGCGGTTATGAAGCGAAAAATATTTTTTGAGTAAAAAAGATGTTTTGTAATAAAAGCGAATTCCGGAAATTGAAAATGTATCAACCAACGAAATTATTTCGAAAAGATTATCTTTTTCCAAATAGGGTTCTCTTTTCTTTACAGAAGTAACGGAGAGCGAACCGTTGATTTTACGGAAATTTTCATTCCACGCAATTAAAACGCCGTTCGAATCGTAAACGGAAATAAAATAATCATCGGTGTTTGAGCCCAACTTACGGAATAATTGAGATTGAAGATTATCTTTTAATTTAAGCGTGGATAGAAATTTTTGTTCTTCGATTGCAAAAGATTTCAGACCGTTAATCTTATTATTAAATTCATCTTGAATTTGTTTTGCCCTATCGTCAAATGAATTTTCCCCGTTAAATGAAATTAGATAAAAAATGCCCGAAAGAATAATAAACAAAAGCGAAAAAAATAATTTCCACCTTATTTTGCGAATCGAATTTAATTTATTGTTATTTGGGTTATTTTCCATTTCCCGTCAATTTTTTTCAGTGTAAAAAAGAGATTTTTTGCTTCTCTGCGAGTTCCTTCGGAAAAATAAATTACGCCTTCAATGTATCCGAGTTTACCTTCGTTTGAATTTGAAATAGGTTTGTAAGAATAATTTCGCAGCGAACTTAAAAATTCGTTAATCAATTTAACCGATTGCGATTGCCCGTAATACCCGACCGGAATTTCGGTGGCACTTAAAAAAACTCTAAAATAAAACAATTCTTCGATGTCCGCTACTTTCCTTTCCGAAAAAGATTTGCTTATTTGACTTGCAACTTCACTAAAATTTTGTTGAGCAAAAAGTGTAGAGGAAAACAATATGATTATGAGTAATTTTTTTATCATAGAAAGATATTTTTAACGTTCGATTAAATTTACTAATTTCTTTTAAGAAATTTATGCTTTCGGGAAAGCGTTACCTTTTTTAGCGAAGTTGCACCTTCAACAAGTTGATAAGCCCAATCGAATGTAATTCGCTGTTCGGTAAACCTCGAAATTCTGATTTTTCCGTAATGATTATCTTGTGTGTGGATTACATAAGTATGTCCGATAATTGCGGGAATTATTTTGTAATTTAAACTATCGGATTGAGCCACCCACCCTTCGGAAGGAACTTCCGTTACATCATAAATCGAGGTCGTTTCGCCGGCATCCAAAATTTCCGTATCGTTCCAAACGGCAATGTACGAACTAATATCGGCT
>CAYZGB010000061.1:0-1314 GCA_964477915.1 uncultured Melioribacter sp.
AAAAAGAAGTTTATTACCGTATTCGCGATTCGGTTGCTTTGCTTTTGTTTCTCTTTTTTGCAATTTAAATAATTCGATTTATTTTTTTGAAATTAACGAGGTCTTCGATGATTCAATTCGAAATGCTGGAAGAACATAATCACGAGCAATTGGTTCTTTGCTCTAATAAACAAGCCGGATTGCGTGCTGTTATTGCAATTCACGATACAACGCTGGGACCCGCAATTGGCGGAACTCGTATGCGACCTTACGAAACGGTAAACGATGCTATAAAAGATGCTTTGCAAATTGCTCGTGCTATGACGTATAAATCCGCAATTTCTGGATTAAATCTCGGTGGCGGTAATGCCGTTATTATTGGCAATCCTAAAACCGATAAGTCTGAAAAATTATTTAGAACATTCGGTAAATACGTTGATAGCCTTGGCGGAAGATACATTACAGCCGAAGATGTTGGAACTTCGGTTGCAGATATGGAATATGTTCGAATGGAGACAAAATTCGTCGCCGGTATCTCGAAAGCACTTGGAGGTTCAGGCGATCCTTCACCTGTTACGGCTTACGGAATTTACGTTGGAATGAAAGCAACGGCAAAAAAACGTTGGGGATTTGATTCATTACGCGGAAAGAAAATTGCCATTCAAGGTGCTGGTAATGTTGCGAGTTATTTAGTAGAACATCTTTATCACGAAGGTGCACAAATAATTATCACGGATAAGAATGAAGATAAGTTGAAAAAGATTGTTTCAACCGTAAAAGCTCACATTGTTGCTCCTGATGAAATTTATTCCGTCGATGCTGAAATTTTTGCACCGTGTGCTTTGGGCGGAACAATAAATAAGGAAACAATTTCGCAAATGAAATTCGATATAATTGCCGGTTCTGCAAATAATCAACTGAAAAACGAATTGGAAGATTCAAAATTGTTATTGGAAAAAAATATTTTATATGCTCCCGATTATGTTATTAATGCCGGTGGTTTAATAAATGTAGCAAATGAATTGGAAGGTTATCGCCAAGACCGCGCATTAAGACAAGCTGAAGGAATTTACGATACATTAATTAGAGTGTTGGATCTTGCTGAAAAAGAAAATATTACAACTTTTGAAGCTGCTAATAAATTAGCCGAGGAACGATTACAAATGGTTTCGGGTTTGAAAAATCTTTATACCGGCGAGTCAAGATTTTCGGGACGTTTTGGAGAGATTGCGAGAAAATAATGTTACAAAAAATTAAATCGAGAAGAAGACAAGCACGCGAAAAAGCATTGCAAATTCTTTTTGCAATTGAAATGAATCCCGATGCTTATCAAGA
>CAYZGB010000061.1:1324-11751 GCA_964477915.1 uncultured Melioribacter sp.
GAACTGATTGAAAATTTTTATTCCGATATGCAAGGACAAAGTGATATTGAATTTAGTCGTTCTCTTATACGGAAAGTTATTGGGAACCGCGATACTCTTGATGACTATATTAAAGATAAAGCAAGTAATTGGGAACTCGAAAGAATTACTTTAATAGATAGAATTTTACTACGAATGGGCATAGCGGAAATTCTTTATTTCCCTGATATTCCTCCTAAAGTAACAATAAACGAAATGATTGAAATTTCAAAAGAATTTAGCACAATAAATAGTGGCAAGTTTATTAATGGCATTTTGGATTCGATTTTGAATGATTTTAAGAAAACCGGAAAATTAAAAAAATTCGGGCGTGGATTATTGGAAGAATCGCTTCCGAAAAAGAATAGAAGAAAATAATTCATTTCCTTAAATAATATTTTTTAATTTAAATTAGAACTAATAACGGATGTAAATAAAATGAAAAAAAGACATCTTATTCTATTTGGTTTACTATTTTTTCTTGCAACCAATATTTTATCTCAAACCAGATATTCTCTTTCTTCTGCTGTAGATTCTGCTCTGGCAAATAATAATACGGTTAAGCTTTTTAAAGCAAAAGTAATGGAAATGACTGAACGCAAGCAAGCTTCGGTAGGTAATTACTTACCGAAACTTTCGCTCTATGCGGGTTACACTTATTTTAGTGATAATATGAAATTCAACACTGCAAAAATCAAATCTTCACTCGATGATATTTTATCAAAATACGGTGTTCAAATTTCCAACGGGCTTTATCCTTTACCACCGGAAATTAACGGCTCAATTTACACTACGCTATTTAATATATTTCAACAATTTCCTGCATACGATTTGGTAATTGACCAGCAACAATTCCCAACTGCTCAACTGACTTTAACACAACCTTTGTTTACTGGCGGTAAAATTATTGCAGCTTCCGATTTTAGTAGTACACGTTACAAAACTGCAAAAATAAAATTAAAACTCACAGAAAATGAAATTATTAAACAAACCGTAAAAGAGTATCTCGGAATAGCATTATTGAACGAAGTTGTTAAAGTAAGACGAAATGCTGTAAATGTAATTAAGAAACACAAACGTGTTGCAATAAAACTTTATGCGGAAGGGATAATTCCAAAGTATTATTTGTTGCGTGCCGATGTTGCTTTGCAAAATGCCGAACTCGAATTGCAAGATACCGAAAACAAACTTCATCTTGCCGAACTTGCTTTAAAATCAACTCTCGGTTTACCTGAACAAGAACCGATTGAACTTACCGACTCATTAAAATTCATTGATTTCGATATTGATTTACAAACGGCTTTAACCGAAGCGGATTCGCTACAACCTTTGCTGAAAATTGTTGACCAGATGAAAGAAGAAAGTGAAATTTACAAGGACTTGAAACGCTCGAAATTCTTTCCTGATATTTTTGCATATGCACGTTACGGATTTTTCCTTAAAGATAAGCCGTTGATAATGCCGCCTTGGATTCTCGGTGTTGAGATGAGACTTAATATTTTCAATGGTTTTAAGGATTACCACCAACTTGAAGCGGCAAAATTTTTAACCGAACAAGCAAAATTTGCAAAACTTGAAGCAAAGGATAAAATCAATCTTTGGGTAAATAAAACCGTAATGGAAAGTAAACAAGCGAAGGACAAATACTTAAAAATGGGAACTTCGTTAAAGCTTGCTTTACAAAATTACCAAATTGTTAGCAAACGATTTGAACAAGGAATGGCAACATCGCTCGAAGTTGTTGATGCAATTCTTGCTTACGAAGGTGCAAGAGTAAAAAGGCTTTCCACACTTTACGATTATTACCAAGCATTGCTTGATCTCAATTTTGCTACCGGCAATCCGATGAAAATAGTAATGAATTATCATTAATTTTTATAAACAAGAAAAGAACGGAACAATGGAAAAAATAACTAAAAAACTTGTAATTCTTTTTCCGCTGATTATTGTTGTTATTGCGTTAATCTTTATTATTGTAAAATGGCTTTCCGGCGAAGATAAATATTACGTCGGTGTGGTTGAAACAAAAGTTGTCGGTGTTTCTTCGATGATACCGGGACGTGTTGATAGTGTTTTTGTTGAGGAAGGCGATTTTGTTAAGAAAGGACAAGTTCTCGGAAGGCTGAAACCAGATATTATCAACACAAAGGTTGGACAAGCCGAAGGTGTTTTGGAAGCGGCACATTCCGTTTTGGAAATGGCAAAAAAAGGTGCAAGAGCACAAGAAAAAGAAGCGGCAAAAAATCAATACTTAATGGCAAAAAGTCAGTTTGAATTTGCAAAAAAAACGTGGGAACGATTTAAACATCTTTATGCCGATAGTATTATCTCCAAGCAGGAACTTGATGAAATGCAATTCAAATATAATGCTGCACGCGACCAAATGAACGCCGCAAAAGCTGTTTACGATATGGTTCTTGAAGGTGCGAGGAAAGAACAAATTTCGGCGGCACAAGCACAATTTAAATCTGCTGAAAATGTTTACAAAGAGGCGAAAGCATTTCAGAACGAAACGTATTTGATTTCTCCGATGGACGGGGAAGTTTCCGCACAAATTGCACAAATCGGCGAAGTCGTTCCGCCGGGCTATGCTGTATTTACTGTTCAATCGCTTGACGATATGTATGCGCTAATTCAAGTCCGCGAAGATTTGATGAAAGATATTAAAATGAACGCAAAGTTCAAGGGAACAATTCCGGCACTTGGTAACGAAACATACGATTTCAAAGTTTCGTTTATTTCGCCAATGGCTGAGTTTGCCGATTGGGTTCCGACTAATGATAAAGCACAATTCGATTTGCGAACGTTCGAAGTACATTTGAAACCGGACGGTAAAATTGAAAATTTACGTCCGGGTATGACAGTTAAAATTTTCCAATGATTTGTCTGAATGAATACCATCATAAATATCGCATATCGTGAGATTAAGTATATTCTTACATCCAAATCGCGGATAAGTCTGTTAATTGTAATTCCGCTCGTTGTGTTTCTTTTTCTAAATTCAATTTATGTTAAAGAACTTGTTCACGATATTTCCATTGCCGTTGTCGATCAAGATCATTCCGTATTAACAAGAGCAATTACACGTTCGATTGATGCAACCGCTACGGTGAAAGTTGTTTATCGGCTTTCGTCAATGGAAGAAGCAAAACGCTTGATTTACGAGGGGAAAATTCAAGGTATTTATTATTACCCGAAAGGAATGACCGCAAAAATATTTAAAGGCGGAACCGGTAAAATGGGTGTGTTAATAAATTCAACTAATATTATTTATTCCAATTTGTTGTTGAAAGAAAGCGCCCAAGTAATAATTACGATTGCTTCCGGTATTTTGTTAAAAGAATTAATTTCGCAACCAATGGCAATTGAACAAGCAATGGCTCTTGTTCAACCGATTAAAATAAACGCAAAACCGCTTTACAATCCAAATTACAATTACTTGCAATATTTAACCCCGGGACTTATGACCGTTCTTTTCCAAATGCTGATTATGTTTGCTGCGGTTGGGGCAATTAATCGTGAATTTGAAGATAAAACTTTTGCCGACTTGTTGCGAATTTCGAACGGGAAATTATTTCCGGTGTTTGCCGGCAAATTATTTCCCTACGTTTTGGCTTCCGTCTTTACAATTGTTTTAATTTTGGTGGTAATTTATCCGATGTTTCATATTCGAATTTACGGTAACATTCTTTTTCTTTTCTTCTATTTTATTTGGTTTGCTTTTGTTTCGGCTTCAATGGGATTAATGATTTCCGCAATTTTTACCGATAGAGTGCTGGCACTTGATATTGCTTTTTTCTACAATTCGCCGGCTTTTGTTTTTAGCGGATTTACTTTCCCGATTTGGGCAATGCCTGCGTTTCAACAACTTTACGCAACAATTATTCCTTACACATATTTTTTAACGGGATTTCTTCAAATTTACCAAATGAATGTTCCTGTTCTTGATGTTTTACCATCGATAATAAAATTAGGCGTTTTCTTTGTTATTGGTCTTGTAGGAACAATTCTTGCGTTAAAATATCAAATTAAGAAAATGGATTTTTCGATGACAAGTGAGGTTGCCGAAACGTGAAAAATCTTTTTGAAATAACGAAACGCGAAATCGGAATAATTGCAAAAGACCACAGTATTTTGCTTACCGTAATTATTGCACCTTTGCTTTATTATTTCCTTTTGGGTTACATTTACATCAATAAAGGCGAAAGCGAAATTAATTTTGGTGTAATTGATCAAAGCAATTCCCAATTAAGCCGTTTGTTTATTCGATATTTGGATGCAACACAAAATTTAAAAGTAACTGAAAAATTTGCCGATTATTCCGAAGCGGTTGATGCGATGAATAATTTTGAAATTATCGGTTTTGTTTTAATTCCACCGGACTTTGAGAATAATATCCAAAAAGGGAAAAGCGGGACTATTGCTCTTTATTTGAACACAACGCGATTTTTACCTTCGAACGATTTATTTAAAGCGGTAAGTTCCGTTGCACTAACTATTTCCGCCGGCATACGTGTTAAATATTTTATGGCGAAAAGTTATCCGCCCGAAGGAGCAATGCAAAAGGTTTTACCTTTACAACCTGTAATTCACAATTTGTTTAATCCTACAAATACTTACGGGGATTTTCTTTTACCCGCTTTATTCCTTCTAATTTTGCATCAAACTTTATTGATTGGATTAGGGGAAAGCATTACGCTCGAAAATCAAAAAAATTCTTTAATTGATTTGTATAAAAAATCCGGTAACAGTGTGCTTGGATTAATTCACAGAAAAAGTTTTTACTACATTTTACTTTACACTCTATATGCTTTTACAACTTATTCCGTAATATTTTATCTTTTTAATTTAAGATTTGCCGGAAGCCTATTTTTATTGATGTTAATTACATTCGTTTTCATTATGGCGGTTATTTACATTACTTTCATCATTGCTTCATTTTTCAAAAAGCAAATTGTGATAATGGAAACACTTGCGTTTACTTCGTATCCAATTTTTTTGATTTCCGGATTTTCTTGGCCATTAAATTCATTGCCTGCTTCGTTAAAATTTATTTCAAATCTTTTACCTATCACACCATTTTATTCCGCTTTTTCCAGAGTTGTTTCGATGGGAGCAAATTGGCAACAAGTTGCACCGAGTGTAATTCAACTTTCGTTGCTAACATTACTTTATTTTGCAATTGCCGTAATTCGAATAAAATATTTAGTGAAAAAGCAATCCGTTTCGAACTAATTTAGAGTTCAAATAATTATATTTGATTTCATTTTAAAATTATTTCCGTAGTGCTATTGAAATCATCAAATAAAAAAATATTTATTTGGACGCTTTTCGATTTTGCCAACACATCCTATTCGATAGTTGTTGTAACATTAATTTACGCTGTTTATTTTAAGAACGTCGTTGCCGAAGGGCGTCCGGTTGGCGATTTGTATTGGAGCTACGGAATAAGCATTTCGATGATTATTACCGCGTTAATTTCGCCTGTTCTCGGTGCAATTGCCGATTATTCCGCCGGCAAAAAACGATTTCTTCTCGCTTTTACTTTGTTAAGCATAATCGGAACGGCATTGCTTTACTTTGTCGGAAAAGGCGATGTACTTTTCGGATTAACGCTTTTTATTTTGGCAAACATCGGATTTGAAGCCGGCTTGGTTTTTTACGATGCTTTTTTGCCGGAAATTACCGTCCCTAAAAATTACGGACGCGTCAGCGGTTACGGATACGCAATGGGTTATCTCGGTTCGCTTGTAACGTTGGCGTTGGTTTATCCGTTAGTTGAAGCAAATAACATTAAATTAACTTTCCCTATCGCAGCATTGTTTTTCTTGGTTTTTGCAACGCCTTTGTTTATTGCACTTCCCGATTCTCGAAAGAATGTACGCCCCGAAAAATCCTTTATCCGTATTGGTTTTGAACGCGTATTTTTTACTATTAAGCACCTTAAAAATTATCGGGAACTTTCAATTTTTTTGCTTGCGTTTTTCTTTTATATCGAAGGCGTAAATACAATCATTTTTTTTGCGGGGAATTACGCTTCCACAACATTACATTTTTCTCAAACCGAACTGATTTTCTTTTTCTTGATTGTTCAAACTACCGCAATACTTGGTTCGGTGTTGTTTGGCATTTTAGCCGATTCAATTGGGCAAAAACCTACGCTTGTAATCACATTGATTATTTGGGTTGCAATAATTGGATTTGCGTACATTTCCAGCGATTACAATAACGAATTTGTTAGATATTTATCTTCCGTACTTGGAATTAGTAAATCCGATTTTATTAAAGATTCTTTTTACATTGTCGGTTTATCTTCGGGGAGCGTACTCGGTGCAACTCAATCGACAAGTAGAAGTCTAATGTCGAAACTTACACCCGAAGATAAGAAAACAGAGTTTTTCGGATTTTTCTCTTTTTTCGGAAAGAGTTCGGCAATTCTCGGTCCGTTTGTTTTTGGGCTTGTCAGTTTTTTAACTGGAAGCCAAAGAATTGCAATGCTTTCAATCGGTGTATTTTTCTTTATTGGAATGGCGGTTTTGAGTTTTTTACGATATGAAGAAAAGTAACAAATATTTTCCCTAAATTCCTTTCATTTCTGAAAATTTCAAGAAGTTTTATTATTTTTATTGTTCGATTAATTTATAAAAAGGAGAATAAAATGTCTTTTTTCTTTACATCGGAATCTGTATCCGAAGGACATCCCGATAAAATAGCCGATCAAATTTCGGATGCAATTTTGGATGCGGCACTTAAAGATGACCCGAATAGCCACGTCGCGTGCGAAACTTTTGTTACGACGGGACTTGTAGTTGTTGGCGGCGAAATTACTACCGAAACCTACATTGACGTTCAAGAAGTTGTTCGTCAAACAATTAGAAATATAGGTTACACAAATTCCGAATATCGATTTGATGCTGATGCTTGCGGCGTTGTAAATACAATTCATTCCCAATCGCCAGATATCGCAATGGGCGTTGATCCGGGTGGAGCAGGTGATCAAGGTTTGATGTTTGGCTATGCAACAAATCAAACACCGGAATATATGCCGATGCCAATTGTTTATGCTCATAAATTGGTTAAACGATTATCTGATATTAGGAAAAAACATAAAGATTTAATGCCATACTTACGTCCGGATTCAAAATCGCAAGTAACAATTGAATTTGACGAAAACAATAAACCGTTACGTGTAGAAGCGGTTGTCGTTTCCACTCAACACGATCCCGGTGTTAAGCAATCGAAAATTAAACGCGATGTAATTGAACACGTAATTAAACACGTAATACCCGAAAAATATTTGGATAAGAAAACCAAATATTTTGTCAATCCAACCGGTAAATTTGTTATTGGCGGTCCGCACGGCGATGCCGGTTTAACAGGTCGTAAAATAATTGTAGATACTTACGGAGGTTGGGCACGTCACGGTGGCGGTGCATTTTCCGGCAAGGATGCAACAAAAGTTGATCGAAGCGCCGCTTATGCAGCACGTCACATTGCTAAAAATATTGTTGCTGCAAAAATGGCTAATGAATGCGAAGTTCAACTTGCTTATGCTATTGGTGTTCCTGAACCGGTTGCAATTTACGTTCACACAAACGGAACCGGAAAACTTCCCGATACGGAAATTGCAAAAATGATTGTTAAAGAAGTTGATCTTACACCGAAGGGAATTATCGATAGACTTAATTTGAGAAAACCGGTGTTTCAAAAAACAGCTGCTTACGGACATTTTGGACGTAAGGGATTTACTTGGGAAAAATTGGATTTGGTATCAACATTTAAAAAATATTTATAAATGGGAGTTAAATTAATGGACGAAAAAATAGTAAACGGAAAACATCAGTATAAAGTACGCGACCTTTCACTTGCCGATTTCGGTAGAAAAGAAATTGAACTTGCCGAAAAAGAAATGCCAGGTTTAATGGCATTACGCGAAAAATACGGCAAAGAAAAACCATTGAAAGGTGCAAAAATTGCAGGCTCGCTTCATATGACAATTCAAACCGCAGTGTTGATTGAAACACTCGTTGAACTTGGTGCCGAAGTTCGCTGGGCAAGCTGTAATATTTATTCCACGCAAGATCACGCCGCTGCTGCAATTGCAGAAAAAGGAATTTCGGTTTTTGCTTGGAAAGGCGAAACACTCGAAGAATATTGGTGGTGTACCGAACAAGCTCTTACTTGGCCGGATGGAAGCGGTCCCGATTTGATTGTGGACGACGGCGGAGATGCTACGTTAATGGTTCACAAAGGTGTGGAAGCCGAGAAAAATCCAGAAATACTAAATGTTCCGGAAGATAGTTCGGAAGACGAAATTGAATTGGCAAAACGGTTAAAATCTTCGCTTGCCGAAACACCGAACAAGTGGAGTAAAATTGCCTCAAATATTCGTGGTGTTTCCGAAGAAACAACAACCGGTGTTCACAGACTTTACCAAATGATGGAAAGCGGCGAATTGCTATTTCCTGCAATTAATGTAAACGATTCGGTAACGAAATCGAAATTCGATAATCTTTACGGTTGCCGCGAATCGCTTGCCGACGGAATTAAGCGTGCTACCGATATTATGGTTGCCGGTAAAAATGTTGTGGTTTGCGGTTACGGTGATGTCGGGAAAGGTTCTGCACAATCGTTAAAAGGATTTGGTGCAAGAGTTTTCATTACCGAAATCGATCCGATTTGCGCTTTGCAAGCTGCAATGGAAGGATACGAAGTTAAAACATTAGAGGATTTCCTTCCGATTGGTGATATTTTTGTAACTGCTACTGGAAACAGAGATATTATCCGCATTGAACATATGGAAAAAATGAAAGACGGTGCAATTGTTTGCAACATCGGACATTTTGATAACGAAATACAAGTTGAAAAATTGAAAAGCTATCCCGGAATTAAACACGTAAATATTAAACCACAAGTTGATCAATACATTTTCCCGGACGGACATTCGATTATTCTTCTTTCCGACGGACGTTTGGTTAATCTCGGAAATGCAACCGGACATCCCTCGTTTGTAATGAGTAATTCGTTTACCAATCAAACGCTCGCACAAATGGAATTGTGGCAAAATAAATACGAGATTGGCGTTTATCGCTTACCTAAAAAACTTGACGAAGAAGTAGCACGGCTTCACCTCGAAAAACTCGGTGTTAAATTAACGAAGCTAACTCCCGAGCAAGCCGAATATATTGGTGTTCCGGTCGAGGGTCCTTACAAACCCGAACATTACAGATATTAGTTTGTAAATTATATAATTTTAGCCTGCTCTTTTTTAAGGGCAGGCTTTTTTGTATTTATTCTTAACAAAAAATGGTAAAAAATGGATTTTATTGAAAAATTAAAAGAAGTAAAAGAACAGTACGATAAGATTAATGAAGAACTTTCCAATCCCGAAATCGTTTCCGATCAAAAGCGTTTAATTGAGTTAAGTAAAAAGCGTAGTGAATTAGAAGAAATTGTTAATACTTTTAATGAATACCAAAAAACAACTGAAAATATTGAAGAAAATAAAGAAATACTTAATTCCGATGAAGATGAAGAACTGAAAGACTTTGCAAAAGAAGAATTGCAGGAATTAGAGCAAAAAAAATTAGAACTTGAAGAAAAAATTAAAATGCTTTTAATTCCCAAAGACCCGAATGATGATAAAAATATTATTCTTGAAATTCGTGCAGGAACGGGCGGGGAAGAGGCTGGACTTTTTGCAGCGGATTTGTTAAGAATGTACACACGTTTTGCCGAACGCCGCGGTTGGAGATATGAAATTATCGATTTAAGTGAAATGGGAGGAATGGGCGGAATTAAAGAAGTTGTGCTTTCTGTTTCCGGCTCAAGTGTTTACGGCGATTTGAAATTCGAAAGCGGTGTACATCGTGTTCAGCGTGTGCCGGCAACTGAAGCAAGCGGAAGATTGCACACTTCGGCTGCATCGGTTGTTGTAATGCCCGAAGCCGAGGATGTTCAAATAGATATTAATCAAAACGATTTGAAGATAGATGTTTTCCGCAGTGGTGGTGCGGGAGGACAAAATGTAAACAAAGTCGAAACAGCAATACGTATTACGCATATTCCTACCGGAATTGTTGTTCAATGTCAAGACGAACGTTCACAACTGAAAAATCGCCAAAAAGCAATGAAAGTATTAATGGCTCGTCTTTACGATTTGGAACAACAGAAACAACAAAGTGAAATTGCCCAAACTCGTAAATCAATGGTACGTAGTGGCGATAGAAGTGAAAAAATCCGCACTTACAATTTCCCACAAAACAGAGTAACCGACCACAGAATTGGTCTTACGCTTTATAATCTTTCCAACATTATGGACGGTGATTTGGATGAACTTATCGAAAAATTAAAAATTGCCGATAGAACAGAAAAACTAAAAGCCGGGAATTGACAATTAGAACATTTTT
>CAYZGB010000062.1:0-11676 GCA_964477915.1 uncultured Melioribacter sp.
GGAGACGTTCTTAGTTTAGTTCGTGACTAATAATAAAAGTTGGAAAAATGATTTATATTCTCTTTGAATTTACACTTTGGAAAGCTTCCCCATTGGGACAAAACAAAGTATTAAAATTATTTCTGCCCCTTGAAGAAAAAAATGCATCTAATAATGAATATTTTACCACAACTTACTATGATGTATTAAATGTTTTAGAATTTATTATACAGCTTTATAAAGATAGAATTACTACTGAAGTTAAAAACTTTATCGGCTTTTATATAAAAATTTTGAAGGAGAAAATTGTGATTGACGAGGAATTAAAATAATTGTGTCGAAAAATATATTTTGAAAACAAAGAAGTAATAGATTTGTGTTTTGCTTCAAACGAAATTAGATTCTAAAAATAAAATTGGGAGAGATGAGAAATTAAAAAGAGTTCCAATATTAAAAAATGCAAATAATAAAATCAGTATCGAAACGGTTTTAAATTTTTTTATTCGTGAATTCGTGGCATTTTATTTCCCCTCAAAAAGAAAACGGGGAACATTTGTATTTTGGCTACGAATTATTTATCTAAATCTCCATTCAGATAAAATACGGGTAATATCTGGATATTCGGTAAAGTTGTTTTTCTGCCTATCCAAACGAACAAAAAAAAATGTTTTTGATTGTAATAATGTAAAGTCCAGTATGGACGAAAACTTTTTAGAAAAAGAATAACCAATAAAATAAGATATCCGTAGGAGCGAAACCTTTGATCTGTGATCTGTGAGCGGTGAGAGAATTTTGTCCGTAGTCCGTCGTCAATTCAAAATTCAAAATTCAAAATTCAAAAAACTTTATGAACTTTTAACTTTATTAACTTTCAACTTATTAACCTTTGTCCCTTTTGTCCTTTTAATCGGAAAAAATTTCGTGTGCAATTTCCGAATGAAATACAATTTCTTTTGGAGTTAAATAAATTTAAAAGCTTTTGAAAAAAATATTTTGTTTGTTTGTAAGTTAGATTTTGAGACGTAAATATTTGTTTTTATATTTTTGCCGATGATGAAGAAAATAATTTTAATATTAATTCTATTAAGTGCTTTCGGAAAAATTAAGGCACAAAATACTTTTAGTGCAATTTTAAAAGATGAGCATTCAAAAGAACCTTTGGTTTTTGCTAATGTTTATTTAGAAGGCACAAAAATTGGGGCAACTACCGATAAAAAAGGAAAAGTAATTTTAAAAAATATTCCCAACGGTAAACAAACAATCATATTCTCTTACGTAGGATACCAAACGCTGAAAAAAACTTTTTCGTTTCCATTAATTCAAAAGAAACCGCTAATAATTTATCTCGAAAAATCGTTTAATCTCAATGAAATCGTTGTATATTCAACAAGAACAAACAATTTAATAAAAGAAATTCCAACCCGAATTGAAGTTCTTGGAAACGAAGAAGTAGTTGAAGAAGCTTCTTTCACTCCGGGCAATATTTCAAAGCTTTTGGGCGAAACTTCGGGTGTGCAAGTGCAGAACACTTCTGCAATTTCCGGTAATGTAACTTTTCGAATTCAGGGTTTACCGGGGAAATACACGCAATTGTTACAAGATGGTTTTCCTCTTTACAGCGGATTTTCTTCCGGTTTAAGTTTATTGCAAATTCCGCCGCTTAATTTACAACAAGTTGAAATAGTTGAAGGTTCGGCTTCTACACTTTACGGAGCGGATGCGATTGCGGGGATTGTAAATTTAATTACGAAAAAGCCGAGCGAAAAACCCGAATTTTCGGTTTTGATTAATCAAACACACAAAGGCGGGAATGATTTTAGTTCGTTTTACTCCGGCAAAAAAGATAACTACGGAATAACACTCCTTGCAAGTATTAACACACAGAAGGCAAAGGATGTAAGCGGTAATTCGTTTACGGATATTCCCAAATATAATAGGGCGGTTCTTTCGCCTAAAATATTTTATGATTTTAATAAAAACAATCATTTGTATATCGGATTTTCATCAGTAATTGAGGAGAGAATAGGTGGCGATATTAAAGCGATAAATAATGAACAAAATAGTTTACATTCGTTTTATGAACAAAATAATACTAAACGATTTAACACTAATTTGAAATTTGAAAAAAATAGTAGTTCGGGAACTATTTTTACAATCAAGGCAGCTTACGGAAATTTTGAAAGGAAAATAGAAACTAATACAAATATTTTTTCCGGTGTTCAAAAAAATATTTTTACGGAAATATCTTATTTAATTAATGCGGAAAAACACAAATTTGTTAGCGGCGTAAATTTTTATTCCGATGATTTTAAACAAACACATCCCGATGTTTTTTCGCTGAATTATTCATATCAAACAATCGGAATATTTGCAAATGATAATTGGAAAATATCTGATAAAATAATTTTTGAGCCCGGTATTCGCTACGATTACAATATTCAAAACGGAGGATTTTTCTTACCGCGATTGGCTTTGATGTACAAATTAAGTAAAAAGTTTTTCACGAGATTAAACGCGGGCTTTGGTTACAAATTACCAACGCCATTTACCGACGAAGCCGAAAGAACACGCTACCAAATGGTAATAATGCCAACAAATCTTAAAGTCGAAAAATCTACCGGTGTAAATATTGATTTCAATTTCAAAACACCACTTTACGAAGAATTATTTTTGAATTTAAATCAAGAATTTTTTATTACAAATATTGACAATCCAATAATAGCAAATCCCGATAGTTTACGAAATCAAGTTGTTTCTTTCGAAAATGCAAACGGGCAAATTTTAAGTAAAGGTTTGAACACAAACATTAAATTAACACTTGACGAACTGAATTTATACATTGATTATACTTACATCGATGCACGAAAAACATACGATAATAATAATCAATTGGAATTAACTCCTCAAAACAGATTAACAACAACACTTGCTTACGAAGATGAAGAAGAAGGTTGGAAAGCAGGATTAGAAGCTTTTTATTTTGGAAATCAATTTCTTGAAAACGGAAATAAAACACCGGATTATTGGTTGCTCGGGGCTTCGGTTCAAAAAAGGCTTGGTCATTTTACAATTGCGTTAAATGTTGAAAATATTTTGGATATTCGTCAAACACGATTTGAAAATATTGTAACCGGTTCAATAGATAATTCGGTTTTTCGCGAACTATTCGCACCATTGGACGGAATTGTTGGAAATATTGTGTTAAAATTCGATTTATTTTAGATAATTCAAAAAATAAATTTGGAACGAAATACAATTTCGTTTCAACTCTGTCCGCAACTGAGTTTCGGAGGGAAAAAACAATAGAAATTTTATTTCCAGAATGTAAAAAGATTTCTCTTTAGCCTACTCCGTAGGCTTCGTTCGGAATGACAGCAAAATAATACAAAAGTCCCGTAGGGAAGACAACTTTGTAGTAAACGAAAATATAAAATTGTCATTTCGAACCCAGATTCCGACGTGTCGGAACTGGGTGAGAAATCTTTAATTCCGAAGTAAAAGATTTCTCCCTTCGCTCATTTAATTCGCTCGGTCGAAATGACAGAATAATAAAGCCAAAGTCCCGTAGGGACGAAATATTTGTAGAAGAAGAATTCCCAATAAAATCAAGCTCCATAGGAGCGAAACAACAAACAGACCATTAACCATAATAAAGATTTCTCCCCATCCGAATGCGTCGTTTTCGTTGAAATGACAATTTGTTTTGTGCGTTTTATTATAACGAAGAACAATTTCGTTTGGAGAAAACAATGAAAGTTATTCAAGAAATTTTGTTATAATTTATTTTCAATTAGTCTTGCAGCTTAAACAAAACGGGAATAATAATGTAGGATTTTACAGCCTTTCCGTCCTTAATTCCCGGAGTAAATTTTGTCTCTTTCACTGCACGAACCGCTTCCTTATCGCATCCATTGTCAATTCCCTTTAATACATTGGCTTTTACAACGTTGCCGTTTTCGTCAATAAACACTTTTAGAATTACTTTCCCTTCCACACCTTTTTTACGGGCTTCTTCGGGATAGCTAATTTTTTTCATCAATGCCTGCAATCCGCCGATTGGATTTGGTAATTTATCGAGCTTTGCAGTGTATTGATTGTTGTTATTGTTTTCTTCAAGCTTATTATTTGAACAACCGGCAAAAACAAAAGCCAAAACAAACGTTAATAAAATTGCTCTTTTCATAGTTTCACCTTTGATTTATTATTAAATGAATTTTCGTTTGCGGTAACTTTAATTTCCGGGTAAGAATTTAGGAATGCGGAAATGGTTTCGGTTTGTTGTCTAATTTCAGTTTTCATTTTTTTGATTTCGCTATTGTATTTGTTTAACATCGAAAATGTAAAAATTCCGAAAAGCAACATTGCAGCGGCAAGTAGATAAACAAAATTGCGTTTAATCCATTTGGTGAGATTCTCTTTTTGTGAAAGAAAATCTTGACTTTGGATTTTCCGTGTAATTTTTGCTTCCAAATTTTGCGGAAAATTCTCACTTGTTTGCAAAATCTTTTTTTGAAGAGCAATTGTTTCACTAAAGAATTTTCTTGCGTTTTCATCTTTTGATAAAATTGCAAACAATTCCGTTTCTTCTTTGCTATTAAGTTCGCCGTCAATGTATTCGAAAATCAATTGTTCGGTTTTTTCGTTAATCATTTTCGTTCTCCAACGATTTTAATTTTTTCATCAATTTCTTCCGAGTTTTGAATAATCTGTTTTTTATTTTGCTTACTTCAAGTCCGGTAATTTCGGATATTTCCTTGTAGCTTAATTGCCCGAACTCCCGTAAAATCAGTATTTCGCGATTTGTAACATTGAGATTTGAAATCTCGTGTTTGAGTAAATCGATAGTTTCAGCCGTTTCAATAAAATCCGCCGGATGTTTGCTAAACCCTTCATCTGTTTGTTCGTAACCGTAAATTGTTCTTTTCTTTTGCCGGAACAAGCCGAAAATTTCATTCCGTGCAGTAATAAAAATCCACGATTTTATTTTTTCTTCGTCGCGTATTTTATCGAGATTTTCGTAAAGTCTAAGAAAAGTATTTTGAACAACATCTTCGGCGGTTTCGTTTTCGCCAAGAATTTTTACTGCGTAATTGTAAAGAGCGAATTTGTATTCGTTAAAAAATTTCAGAAGTATTTTTCTTTTTTGTTCGTTGTTCAATTTCAAAAATTCTTTTTATTTAAAGATTAATTTAGAAGGAAAAAGTTTCCTGACTAATTATTAAAACATTTTATAAAAATCATATTTGTTATATTACTTTTCAAACAATAATAATTTTTACGGAGTATAAAATGGTTGAACTACCTATTTTAATAATAATTTTAATTCTTGTTGGATTGGGACTTTTCTTTTACTTCATTCCGGTTGGTCTTTACATTACCGCCTACTTTTCCGGTGTTAAACTTAAAATTTTTGCTGACTTGGTCGGGATGCGTTTTCGCAAAGTTCCGCCATCTTTAATTGTGCGTAATTTAATTACCGCGACAAAAGCCGGTTTGAATTTGGAAACCGGAAAACTCGAAGCACATTATCTTGCCGGCGGAAATGTTACAAGTGTGGTTAATGCATTGATTTCTGCAAACAAAGCAAATTTACCTCTTTCTTTCGAACGTGCCGCTGCAATTGATTTGGCGGGACGCGATGTTTTGGAAGCCGTTAAAATGTCCGTTATTCCCAAAGTAATTCAAACGCCACTTGTTGCTGCAATGGCAAAAGACGGTATTCAACTTAAAGCTGTTGCAAGAATTACCGTTCGTGCAAACTTGGATAGACTTGTAGGTGGCGCCGGCGAAGCAACAATACTTGCTCGCGTTGGCGAAGGAATTGTTTCAACAATCGGTTCGAGTGATTCGCACAAAGATGTTTTGGAAAATCCCGATTTGATTTCGAAAAAAGTATTGGAAAAAGGACTGGATTCCGGAACGGCTTTCGAAATTCTTTCGATTGATATTGCCGATGTTGATGTTGGCGAAAATATCGGAGCAATTTTGCAAGCAAATCAAGCGGAAGCCGATTTGAAAGTAGCACGAGCCAAAGCCGAAGAGCGACGTGCGGCGGCTGTTGCCAAAGAGCAAGAAAATAAAGCCGAAATTGCATTTATGCGTGCTAAACTTATCGAAGCCGAAGCGGAAATTCCGAAAGCAATTGCCGATGCTTTCCGCAGCGGAAACCTCGGAGTAATGGATTATTACAATATTAAAAACATTCAAGCCGATACCGAAATGCGTAAATCGATTGCCGGAGATTCGGAAGAAGAAACAAATCCTAATTCCAAATAAAACGGTAATAATTTATGCACGAAATTAAATTCGATGATATTGTTTCCGTATTAATTTGGGTAATAATCATTATTAATATAATTGCTTCTTTTCTTAAAAAAGACAAGAAGAAGAAAACCGATTTTGTTGATTACAGCGATAACTTCGAAGAAGAATTTGAAAATGAAAATCAACAGGAAGAAGAGAAATCCCTTTGGGATAAAGAAAATTTCGAACAGCAGGAAATTACGGATTTACCGAAGGTAGAAAAAATTCCAACTCTTGTTTCTTCGAATAACGAAAATTATAATTATTCTTTTAATTCGGATTTGGAAAGCAAAAAAAATGTTTACGCACGTAATATTAAATCCTTTATTGCAGATAAAAACAATTTGAAAAAAGCAATTATCTTATCCGAAATTCTTAATAAACCGAAAGCACTACGTAGAAATGGCTAAAAAATTTGTTCTAAAAAAACGGGGAGGATTGAGGGAAAAATATTCCGCTGTTGACGAAAAACAATTTACAATAAATTACGAACACGAACTAAATCCTTCGCAATACGAAGCGGTAAAGGCAATTGAAGGGAATTACTTAATTATTGCCGGTGCGGGAACTGGAAAAACTCGCACGCTTGTTTACCGCGTTGCTCGACTTGTTGAACTCGGCGTAAATCCGCAATCAATTTTGCTTTTAACTTTTACTCGCAAAGCCGCTCGCGAAATGATGAACCGAGCTGCGGTAATCTTAGATAACCGTTGCGAACAAATTATCGGCGGAACGTTTCATTCGTTTGCGAATATTACCTTGCGAAAATACGGACGTTTAATCGGATTAAATCCTTCGTTTACAATTCTTGATCAAGGCGATAGCGAAGATGTAATTAATTTAATTCGCTCGCAGATGAACTTAAAGGAAATAAAAAAAAGATTTCCGAACAAAACAACCCTTGCTAAAATTTACAGCCTTTCGCGTAACAAGGACGTTCCGGTTGAAGATATTGTTGAAAAAGAATATCCGCACTTTTGGGAATTTATCGATAAAATAAATTCACTTTATGCTTATTACGAAAAATATAAAAAAGATAATCACCTGCTTGATTACGACGATTTGCTTTACCGGTTTAACGAATTTCTTACGTTGCCATCGCCGGTAGTTGAGCAATTCCGCCGAAACATTGAATTTATTATGGTTGATGAATATCAGGACACAAATAAAATCCAAGCGGAAATTGTGCGTAACCTTGCCGGAAAAGAAAGCAACGTAATGGTTGTAGGAGATGATTCTCAATCGATTTATTCTTTCCGCGGTGCCAATTTTCAGAACATAATGGAATTCCCGAAAATTTTTCCTAATGTAAAAATAATTAAACTCGAAGAAAATTACCGTAGCATTCCCGGAATACTGAATTTGGCAAATCACATTATCGAACAATCAACGCAGAAATATTCGAAGGAGCTTTACACTCGAAAATCTTCCGACGAAATTCCCGTAATTGTTGCGGCAAAAACGGAAAATATTCAATCCCGCTTTATTGTGGAAAAAATTCTTGAACTGCGTGAAGAAGGCGTTCCGTTAAAGGAAATTGCCGTGCTTTTCCGTTCAAGCTACTTTTCGTTCGATTTGGAAGTGGAACTACTAAAAGCAAACATTCCATTTATTAAATTCGGCGGGTTGAAGTTAATAGAAAGTGCACACATTAAGGATTTGCTTGCGTTTATGCGTGTTGCGGTAAATTCCAGTGATTTGGTAAGTTGGTACAGAATTTTACTTTTGCACGAGGGAATTGGACCTAAAAAAGCACAGCGTGTTTTGGATGCGATTTCGAAAAAAGAAATTAATTTCGATGGTGAAGATTTGGTTTTCGATAGAAATAAATACGGAACATTCGAAACACTATTCGATATTGTTCATTCTCTACGTAATGGGAAATATTCACCTTCGGAAATGGCGGAAATTTTTTACAAATATTACAAACCGCTTTTCAAAGAAAAATACAACGATTTTAACAAGCGGAAAAAAGATATTGAAATATTTATTAACATTGCTTCAAACTATCGATCAGTCGAAAGCTTTTTAGCCGATATGGCACTCGACCCGCCACGGGATAGCGTTGTTGACGTAGATGCCGAAGAACACGATGAAGAGTATGTTACACTTTCCACAATTCATTCCGCCAAAGGATTGGAATGGCACACGGTTTTTATCATTAATTTGCTCGAAGGATTTTTCCCAACCTCGCAAGCATTCGAAAGCGAAGATGCACTCGAAGAAGAACGTCGATTAATGTACGTAGCCGTTACGCGTGCAAAGAAAAATCTTTTTGTAACATACCCGATGAATATTTTCGATAGATTTCAAGGGACAACTCTTTCCAAACCTTCGCGCTTTATATCTTCCGTTACTGAAGATATTGCGGAAGAATGGATTGTTGACGAAGAATTTTAAGCGTTTCCTTAATTAAAGGGGAATGTTGCTATGTTTCTTTTTCGGGTTTTCGTCAACTTTTGTTTTCAACATTTGAAAAGCATTAACGAGTTTCATCCGCGTTTCCGCCGGTTCAATTACATCGTCTATGTAACCTCTTTCCGCTGCAATGTAAGGATTAGCAAATTTATTTCGGTATTCTTCAATTAGTTCATCGGTTCTTTTTTGCGGGTCTTCCGATTTTGCAATTTCTTTCCTAAATAAAATTTCGACCGCACCTTTTGGTCCCATTACTGCAATTTCGGCACTTGGCCAAGCGTAATTAAAATCACCGCGAATATGTTTTGAGTTCATCACGTCGTAAGCACCGCCGTATGCTTTGCGGGTAATTACGGTTACTTTCGGAACAGTTGCCTCGCTAAAAGCAAAAAGTAATTTTGCACCATTTGTAATTATTCCATTCCATTCTTGTGCAGTGCCGGGCAAAAATCCGGGAACGTCTTCAAGAACCAAAAGCGGAATGTTAAATGCATCGCAAAAGCGAACAAAACGCGCAGCCTTACGTGAGGATTGAATATCGAGCACTCCGGCAAGTACAGCAGGTTGATTCGCAATTACGCCGACAGAAACTCCTCCAATGTGAGCAAAGCCAACAATAATATTTTCGGCAAAATCTTTATGGACTTCAAAAAATTCTCCGTCGTCCACAAGTAATTTAATTACGCGTTTCATATCATAAGGTTTATTGGGATTATCGGGAACAATTTCGTTGAGTTCGGGAACAATTAAATTTTGCGAAAAATCAAATTTTTTTTCGGGCGGACGATCTTTCCAATTCTGCGGAATAAATTCCAGCAACTTTCTAATTCCGTCAAGAACTTCCATTTCGCTATCCATTGCAAAATGTGCAACACCGCTTTTGGTTGCGTGAGTATCCGCTCCGCCAAGTTCTTCAAACGAAACTTCTTCGTGAGTTACGGTTTTTACAACGTTTGGTCCTGTAACAAACATATAACTTGTTCCGCGGGACATAAAAATAAAATCGGTAATTGCCGGTGAGTAAACCGCACCGCCGGCGCTTGGCCCTAAAATAGCCGAAATTTGCGGAACAACACCGGAGGCCAAAGTATTACGTAAGAAAATATCTGCATAACCGCCAAGACTTACCACGCCTTCCTGAATTCTTGCACCACCGGAATCGTTAAGACCAATAACCGGAACGCCGAGTTTCATTGCCATATCCATTATCTTTACAATTTTTTCAGCGTGAGCTTCGGAAAGCGAGCCGCCAAACACCGTGAAATCCTGACTGAAAACCGCAACTGGTCTTCCGTGAATTTTACCAAATCCGGTAATTACACCATCGCCGAGAATTTTTTGTTTATCCAAACCGAAATCTTGCGAACGGTGTGTAACAAACATATCAATTTCTTCAAACGAGCCTTCGTCCAAAAGTAAATCAATGCGTTCGCGTGCAGTAAGTTTTCCTTTTTCGTGTTGTTTTTCTAACCGTTCTACGCCACCACCGAGTTTTGCTTTTTCTCTTAAACTTTTAAGTTGTTCAATTTTATCTTTCATTTTAATCAGACCTTTATTTTGAATAGAACTTCGTTATCGAATTGTACAATTTTGTTTTTGCATACGGAAATCATTTCTTCAAAAGAAGAATCTCCGATAACATTTGTTTTTCTATCTGCTTCAAGTTTGTTTTCAATTTCGGCTATTACCGTGGAAGGATTTTTTCCGAGAATTAAAATTTTATCTCCAAGGAAAACAGCATCGGTAAGATTAGTTAAAGCAACAATAAAAGTTATTTCATTGTAAATAAAATTAAGCGTTCTTAATAAATCCAAAATTTCGCGATGAGTAAAATCGTCATCAATATTTTTCAGTGCATCGTCAATTAAAATTATTCCGGGTTTCAATGCAATAGCACGAGCAAGCGAAATACGAAATCGAAAACCGGTACTTTTCGGATGCGTAAAATGATTTTCGTAACCTTCCAATCCAACATCGGAAATAATTTTGAGTAATTCTTTTTCGGAAATATTTTTTGCAAAAAACTTAATATTTTCAGCAACGGAAAGCCATTGATAGGAATCGGGTTTATCGGGAATAAATAAAATTTTTCTACCGGTTTTATTTTCAATATTTCCGTTAAAATCATTGTCCAATCCGGCAAGTATTTTAAGTAATGTGGATTTGCCCGAACCTTCCGGCGCAACAATTGTGGTTAGTTCATTTTCTTTAATTGAAAATGTAATGTTTTCGAACAAACGTAATTTGTAACCAGTTACGGAATAATATTCTTTTGTTAAGTTTTCTACTTTTATACAAATATCAGAACTCATCGGGAATCCATTTTACAACTTTGTATTGAATAAATTTGAAAAATAAACCAAATAGGTAAATTACAATAATCATTATCAAAATGATTAAAAAGAATGCAGATGAATCGCCGTATTTTATTGTTTGAAGAATAATGTTGCCTACACCGTAATTTCCACTAACCATTTCGTAAACAAAAGCGTAAACCCAACCAATAAGGAAAAGATTGCCAATTTTTTCAATAGTGTAAGGTAACATTAACTTCCCATAAATTTTGTCATATATTTGATAATCGGATAAACCCGCAGATTTGGCAAATAAAGAAAAATGAGAGGGAACAACTCTTATTGTTTTTGCCATTGCCGATTTTTGTTCCAAACCGGCAAACAACATTAAAGCAATTACTTCGCCCCAAAAGCTATCGCCGGTCCAAATTGCTAATATAAAAATGAAGAACATATACGGAAAAAAACGGAAAGCATTTTCGAGCCAACGAAAATCATATTTAAGGAACAATTTCATAAACGGGGCTTTTGTTAAATAAAAACAAGCAAATCCACCTATCGGAATAAAAATTACGGCAAGTGTTGTAAAACCGAGTGCAGAAGCAAAGTTGTATTTTGTAAATAAATCTCCTATTGCGTAAAACATTATTGAAGGGGCTGGGAAAAGAGAATTAAACGGAAG
>CAYZGB010000063.1:0-11661 GCA_964477915.1 uncultured Melioribacter sp.
TTTAAGAAATAATTGTTCCTCATTATGTCTAAAAAGGATTACTCCGATAGAATGAAGCGTAAAATCCGATATATTTAAATTTCCTACATTTTCTTCAAGAAACGATTTACAGATTTCGCTTTTGTCTTGTTTTAGTAGTATTTCTAAAAAAATATTTGTATCTACTAAAAACATTATCTCCATTCCGACGCTTTATGTTGCAATTCCACAGAGCTATATTTTCTTTTCAATTTTGATAATCCTCCCTCCCAATCGAATTTGAATTTAGTATTATCATCACTTTTACCGCTATATTTGTTTAATAAAAAATCGATAAAATCATTAATTTCCGGGATAATATGATGAGGTAATTTTTCTATTTTGGATTTAATATCATTAGTATTCATAAATTAAAACCCTTTAATTTATTTTTAGTTTAAATATACATTTTTACAAATAGTTCTCAAAATAGTTCATACGTCCTTTTTTGTAAGGAAATATTAATATTAAATCGCCACCAAACACGAATGAATTACGAATGACCTTCTTCGAACGAAATTGAATATTGTTTGGAACTAACATACGAAACTTAGTTTCGGACGGAGTAGAAATAGAACTTTCTAGATATGTAAATGATGACTTAGAATAAGATGGATATAATTGAGAAGAAAAAAGGGACGTCATTTTAACGTCCCTTTTTAGTTTTAAATAGAAATGTTTTTCAACTTCAATCTGTTCATTGCTCTTGCAAGAGCAGCTTCGGCACGTGCAATGTCAATATTTTTGTCTTTCTTTTCAAGACGTTCTTTTGCACGTTCGTAAGCTTTTTTAGCTCTATCTACATCTATTTCATCTTCACTTTCAAATGTTTCGGCAAGAACAATAACGTGATTTTTCTTTACTTCAACGGTTCCACCGCTTGTTGCGTATTTTTTTTCAACTCCGTTTTCTTTAATTTTAATAACACCAATTTCAAACGAGCTTAAAAGCGGTGCGTGGTTATAAAGAATCTGGAATTGACCAAGAGTTCCTGGAATTGTAACACTTTCCACTTTTGTTGAAAGTGCGGAACCGGTTGGAGTAACTATTTCCAAATTAATTTTATTTTCCATTATTGCATCTTCTTAGCTTTTTCAACGGCTTCTTCAATTGTTCCGACGTACATAAATGCCATTTCCGGCAAATCGTCGTGTTTTCCTTCAAGTATTTCCTTGAAGCTACGGATTGTATCTTCAAGTTTTACATATTTACCGGGCATACCGGTAAATTGTTCTGCAACGTGGAATGGCTGGCTTAAGAAACGTTCAATTCTTCTTGCGCGTTTAACGATAATTTTATCTTCTTCGGAAAGTTCATCCATACCGAGAATATTAATAATATCTTGCAAGTCTCTGTACGCTTGAAGAATTTCTTTTACTTGTTGAGCTACGTTGTAATGTTCCTCGCCAACAATTCCGGGTTGAAGAATTCTTGAAGTTGAATCAAGCGGATCAACAGCAGGGTAAATACCTAACTCGGCAATTCTACGACTTAACACCGTTGTAGCATCCAAGTGGGAGAATGTTGTTGCAGGAGCAGGGTCAGTTAAGTCGTCCGCAGGAACATAAATTGCTTGAACGGAAGTAATCGAACCGTGTTCGGTTGAAGTAATTCTTTCTTGAAGTTCGCCCATTTCGGAAGCGAGATTTGGTTGATAACCTACCGCCGAAGGCATTCTACCGAGAAGAGCGGAAACTTCCGAACCGGCTTGCGTAAAACGGAAAATATTATCAATAAAAAGAAGCACGTCGCGGTGCTCAACATCGCGGAAATATTCTGCAATTGTAAGTCCGGTTAATCCAACTCTTAAACGCGCTCCCGGAGGTTCGTTCATCTGTCCGAAAACAAGTGCGGTTTTATCGAGTACTCCCGATTCTTTCATTTCGAGCCAAAGGTCGTTACCTTCGCGAGTACGTTCACCAACACCGGTAAATACAGAATAACCGCCGTGTTGCTTAGCAATATTATGGATTAATTCCATAATAATAACTGTTTTACCAACACCTGCACCACCGAACAAACCGGTTTTTCCACCTTTGGAATAAGGTTCGAGTAAGTCGATAACCTTTATTCCGGTTTCAAACATTTCTTGTGACGTTCCGATTGATTTGAATTCCGGTGCGTGTCTGTGGATTTGGAATTTTTGTTTTGTTTCGATTGGACCTAATCCGTCAATTCCTTCACCGGTAACGTTTATTAAACGACCTAATGTTTCGGGACCAACCGGTATTTCAATTGGGGCACCGGTATCAATTGCTTTCATTCCGCGAACCAAACCGTCGGTAGAGTCCATTGCAACCGTACGAACTCTATTTTCTCCGAGGTGTTGTTGAACTTCTACAATTAGAGTATCTTCTTTTCCTTCCAAATTTGTTCTTGGAATATGAATTGCGTTGTAAATTTCCGGAAGATGACCTTCTGGAAAATCAATGTCAACTACTGGACCAATAACCTGAACAATTACACCTTCGTTGTTTGCCATTTACTTTCTCACTTTGTTAATTTAAACGTATTTTTAAAATTAAAGAATATATAAATCTATTTCAACAAAAGATTTAAAAAGCGAGCAAAAATTTTTCATTTGATTCCTTACAATACTCAAAAACAGTATCTCTAACAAATAACTAATAAGATTTCTCCTTTTGCGACTTTGTCGCTTTCGTCGAAAAGACAGACGAACTATTTATTATTTTCACTACTTAAAGATAACAGTAAATGTACTACCTTTTCCTTTTTCGCTTTTAACATCAATCACTGCATTATTTAATTTTACAAATTCTCGAATTAATGCAAGACCCAAACCGTTTCCTTCGTATCTTCTTGTAAATCCGGCATCTTCTTGTGAAAAAGGTTTAAATAAATCACTTAAATATTCCTTAGAAATTCCTATCCCGGTATCTTTAACTTGTAAATAAATTTCGTCCTTTTCATTTTTATCTAAAAGAATTTCTACACTTCCTTTATCTGTGTATTTAATTGCATTATCTACAAGATTAACTATAATTTGATTTACTGAATGTAAATCACGATTATAAATAGTAGAATTTTCTAAATTATTTTTATAGATGAGTTTTAAATTCTTTTCTTGGGCAAGGAAATTATAATCGAAAACTATTTTCTGAATTAATTCATCCAAATCAATATCGCGTGGATTAAACTCATAAGTACCGGAATAAATCTCGGACATATTTAATAACAAATCGATAGTTCTGATAATCCGGTTTCCTGCTCTTTCCATACTTTTTACAGTTTCGCGTAAATCTTCATCAACCGAATCTTGTAATTCTGCATTTAATAAGCTACTGAAACTTAAAAGTGCATTAATAGGTGTACGAATTTCGTGGGACATTTGCATAAGGAAAATGTTTTTAAGTTTATCACTTTTTTCGGCTTCTTCTTTTGCTATACGTAATTCATTTTCTATTTTCTTTAACTCATTAATATCAATTACAATAATCAAAAAATTTGTAAGAATTCCCTCGGTATTTTTCATTGGGGAAATTATCAAATAACCCCAGAAAAGTTCACCGTTGCTTTTCGATAGCTTAACCTCACCTCTCCAAGTTTTTTCTTCAATTAAATCCTTTGTAATTTCCTCCATCTGTTCGGGATTAATTTGTCCTAAACTTAATACATCAAATGATTTACCAATTAAATCACTTTCCTTCATTTCCAAGAGGTTAAATACATAAGGATTAGCATATTCAATTTTATTATTAATGTCTAAAATTATGAAGCCTTGTTCACTTTGTTCAACCGCAACTGATAATTTATGTAATTTTTCGTATGCTTCTTTTTCTTGGGTTATGTCGCGTAGGAAATTAAGTACTGCCTCACCTTCATTATTCCAATTGATTTTTATTGTTCTATTTACCACCCATACACTTTTGTTTTCTTTTGTGATTAATCTAAATTCGTATGGCTCTGGTGTTATTCGCATATTAAAACTATCGTTATCAACTTCTATAGCTTTTGGTCTATCTTCCGGATGAATAAGTTGAACAATTGTTAATTTTTCAATTTCTTCGTCTGTGTAACCGGTTAATTTTTTAAAACTCGGATTAAAGAATTTTATTAAACCTTTCTGGGTTACCAAAATGGACTCGTGTAAATTTTCTATTACTGTTTTGTACTGTAATCGGCTTTCGACTAATTGTTTTTCCGCTATTCTTTGTTTTGTTACTTCGCGCCCAAAAACAATTAACATTTTTCTACTACCATCGGGATTAAAAACCGGAACTTTTATAACATCGTAAATTACTTCATTTCCATCCGGTTTCGGAATAATTTCATCACCACGATTTAGCGTACCTTTATTCCAACAGGCTTCGTCGGTTTTCATACAAGTCAAAAATGCATCTTTGTAAAATGGACTATATGGAACAAGCTCTGCATCTGTTTTGCCGTAATAATCAACTCCGTTTAAGTGGAATAAATTCAGGTCCGCTTGGTTTGCTTTTAGCCAGCGTCCTTCTCCATCTTTAAAGCAAATAATATCTTCGTCTGTTGCCGAAAGGAGAGTATCGAGTATTTGTTCATTTTCACGAGCCTTAAGTTCAGCTAATTTTTGTTCGGTAATATCTGAAGTAATTGTTAATAATGCTTTCTCACCTTTCCAATCAATTATTCTCGATTTTAGTAAAATCCATTTTTCATTGTTTTTTAATGTTCGGATTTTTATTTCAATGGTTAAATGTGTTTTTCTAATAATAATATCAAAATTAAAGTTCTTTTTGATTGACTCAACAAATTCGTTATCAATTAAAGTAAAAATATCGAGATTTTCTACTTGTACATCAGTTTCAGCGTCAATCAAATCCATAAATGATTTATTGTAATAAATTAATTTGAAATTCTTATCTATAATTGTTAATGCTTCGTTAATGTTTTCCGTAATGGTCCGGTAATAATATTCACTTTCTTTGAGTTTTTGATATGATTCTTTTTCAAATGTAACATCTCTTAAAAAAGTAATTATTGCAGGTTTGTTTTTCCATTCTATAATAACTGGATTTACAACTACCCATTTTGTAATGTTATTTTTTGTTATTAAACGCATATCATAATTAACAGGTACATTCTTTTCCTTATTTAACCTTCTAATGTATCTGTCTTTTACGATAGGCATATCTTCGGGATGGATTATTTTTTCTAAGTTCATCCCGAGTAGTTCTTCTTTTGAATATTCGCTTAGTTCAACCATTGAATCATTTACAAAACGAATTTGGAAGTTTTGTGAGATAATTATCGCTTCGTGGATATTATTAATAACAAGTTCGTAATTTTTTTTATGCTCTTTAATTTCTTGATTTAACAAATGGGTTTCAGTAATATCACTAATTATTCCATGAAGTTTTTTCTTATTTGTTATTTCATCAATTTCTATTGTTCCGCTAAAATTGGCGAAAATAATTTGTCCGTTCTTTTTTACCAAACGAAGTACTATTGAAAAATTGTTACTACCGGGCTCATTAAATTGATTAATTGTGGAAGTAAATTTATCTACGTCCTCGCTAAAAATTATGTTCTCTAATTTTAATTTTTTTGAATAAAATTCATCGGGAGAGTAACCAAGTGTTGATGATATATTATCTGTTACGAACTTACATTCATTATTAGGAGCAATCTCTGACTCAAAAAGAATATTATTAGAGTTTTCAATTATTTTATTTAAGAGTTTTGAACGTTTCTTTTCTTTAATTGTATCAGTAATATCTTTAAGAATTTCCATTATTGCTTTTCCTTTGCCCCAATTAATTACTACAGGCCTAATGTTAAAATATTTTAGTTCTCCTCCTTTTGCAAGTAGTTGAATATCGTACTCGGTTGGTAAATTATCAACATCTCCGTTTATCCTTTTAGAATAAAGTTTATAAAAATTTTCACGATCTTTTTCTAAAACAAAATCTGTAAAAGGTTTGTTTAATATTTCCTCAACTTCCAGATCTAAATAATTTTTTATTTGTGAATTTATATATACAATTTTCCCGTCCTGAATAATGATAATAAGATTATCGGTATTTTCAACAATAGTACGGTATCTTTCCTCACTGATTTTTATACTTTCTTCGAGCTTTTGCTTTTCGGAAAGATCTTCTCCTGTTGCAATTAAAATTTCTTGATTTGAAAATTTAGCTAAATGTAAACGGACTTCTTTTAAGAAAATTTCTCCGTTTTTTCTTTTTGCCCAAAATTTAAACTTTTGCGGTTTCCCTTCGAAAGCCAATCTATGATATTCTTCAATTTTCTTAAAATCATTTTTCCCAGGAGCAGAAAGGAATTCCGGAGTTTTACCAATAAAATAATCTGTTTCGTAACCGTACATTTTTTTAGCGTATTTATTAACGCGGACAAATTTGTTTTCCTTGTTTAATAAATAAACAGAGTAGGTTACGTTGGTAAACAAATTATCAAAAACTTCATTGCAATTTGGTGAGTTAAATAATGTTTTATCCATTTTTCGTTTATCTGAATTTGATTTTTTTGTATTACTCATTTTCTTATTTCTTAAATTAATTGAAAAATATTTTACTCAAAAACTACTTTACCAATTTCACATTCGGAACATTTACCTTTTGAGCAATAGGAACGGTAAAGATGTAAAATCCCATGAATGAAAAGAGTTCTGTGTGTTAAATTTTGCAAACCTAAAATCGGAGCAATTTCCGAAACAATTGTATATTCAGATTTTTGTTCGTATATGGTAAATAGTTTTAGCACTCTTTTGTAATAATCATTAAGTTGAAATACCTTAAAATAAAGGGCAAGAAACGGCAGCAAAACATTTACAATAATTTCGTCTGCACGGGAAAGCCCAACAAGGTAACGAATTTCGGATTTTGATTTTTTGTAAAAGACGTAGTGATTTTTCCAAACGGAAAATGATTTTAATACAAATGCATTTCTAATTTCGGAAATGATTTTTTTATTCGATTTGGTCGATTTAATTAAATCAACAAGTTCGGAAATTAAATTACCGTTTAGAATTTTATCAATAAAATAAGCACCGGCAGCAATTCTTACCGTCGGAAAATTTTGCGGACGCATACGGAAAAAATGCCAATCTGTTTCGTCTAAATATTCACTATCGTACAACGTTTTGAGTTCGTTCCAGTAAGCGGAAAGTCTATTTTGAAATTCGTTCATTTCATTATCTTCTGTTTCAATTGGTGTTGTCAATAATCCACTTATTCTGAAAAGTACAGCTTGAATTTTTTCCAAATAGTTTTCATCACGCCCTATTTTTTTGAGGAAACTCAATTCCGCAAGACGCGACAGCTTTAACATTGAATGCTTATTTTGAGTGTAACCCAATGCCTCGAATAGAAATTCGTAAAACAATTGTTGCCAAAGTTCTTTGTTACGAAAATCAAAATCGGAAAATCCTGCATTTTCGTATTCGGGCGTAAGGGAAAAATTAATTTTCGGTTCTTCAATTTTATTTTCTTCAAGGAATTTTAGTTCTTTTAATCTGTGGAACATCTTTTCAATTTTTGCCTCGAATTTTGCAGCACCGAGTTTTGCAACAAATCTTTCGCGTAGAAAATAATCCGTTGTCAAAACGTTTTCTTCACAGCGGATTTTTAATTTAATGCTTTTTTCTTCCGGCAATTCTTGATTTTTAATTGCATTCAGATAATCTTTTGAAATAATTTTATCGACTTGAAGAATTGGGACTTTCCTTCCGCCTTTTGTGTAAACGTAGGAATGATTTTGTTTATTCTCGAAAATTACGTGAAGAATAGTTTTATTGTAATGCCCGTCAATGTTGTGTCCGTGTTGTTTCCAGCCGTTGTAGCTTGCATCTATTTCAACATCGCCAACAAAAACAAGCGAACCGATACGAATTTTTGCATTCAAAAAGTCGGGACCGGATTTGTCTAAATTTTCTTCACCCGGGGAAAAAACTTCAATATCTTCGCCCTCTTTGGTTTTAAGTTTCCCCTCAAATGCTTGAGCTTTCCACACCTTGTGAAGATACTGTTCCAGTGTGCTAATTTGTTTTCTCATTTTTATCGGTTAAATTCCGAATGATTTCATTTAATTTAGTCAGTTGTATTTTAGTAAAATAAGCAAAATTTTCACTTTTATCCAAATAAATTAAACTTCTGCTAATGTTGATTAAAAAATCGTTTAAATTATTTTCAAATAATATTTGAACAATATTTTCCAAACTTCCTCCTTGCGAACCAACGCCTGGAATAAGCAGTGGTAAACCGCGTAGTAAATCTATTGATTTTTCAAGCTGTTCTTCATTTGTCGCTCCGAAAACAATTCCAATATTTTCCCCCCACGATTTTACTTTCGTAATAATTTCTTCATAAAGAAAATTTCCGTTGGAAAGTTTAAGTTGCTCAAAATCCGCCGAGCCAGGGTTACTTGTTAAACCTAAAACGAAATGCAACTTGTTCTGATAGTTAAAAAAAGGTTCAAGCGAATCATAACCCATTAGTGGATTTAGTGTTGATGCGTCAAATCCGAAATGTTCGAATAACGATTTAGCATACATTGCTGAAGTATTTCCAATATCGCCACGTTTTGCATCGCCAATTGTTAAAATATCGCTTGGAATTTCCGCGATGGATTTTTCGAGCGAGCGAATAGTTTTCGTTCCGCCGGCTTCGTAAAAAGCAAGATTAAATTTGTAAGCGGCGGCAAATTCTCTTGTTTCGTTTATTATTGCTTTGTTAAATTCGAAAATCGGGTCGTCCGTTTGAAGCAAGTGTTTGGGAATTTTGTTAATATCGGTATCGAGTCCAACACAAATATGCAAATGTTTTTTGTTCCGATTTTTTAATTTTTCCAATGCGTTCATTCGTTAACTCCAATAAATTAAACATATTCACGATTATTGGCATAAATATTCATTACAATTGCTACCATAGCAACATTGGACAAAAGGGCAGTTCCTCCGTAGCTCATAAACGGAAGCGGAATTCCAATTACGGGAGTAAGTCCAATGTTCATTCCAATATTGATAAAAAAGTGTATAAGCAATGTTGTTAAAATTCCAATTGCGACAAGACTACTGAAAAAATCTTTGCTGCGCGAAGCAATCCTTAAAATGCGATAAAAAATAATTGCAAATAAAATTACAACAAGTGCTGAACCGACAAATCCGAATTCTTCACCTATTACGGAAAAAATAAAATCCGTCCATTGTTCGGGAATAAAATGAAGTTGTGTTTGAGTTCCGTGCATAAATCCTTTGCCGAGAAGACCGCCGGAGCCAATTGCAACTTTTGCTTGAATTGCATTGTAGCCCGAGCCAAGCGGATCGGAATAGGGATTAAGAAATGATAAAATTCTTCTTTGCTGGTGAGGTTTTAATAATTTAATTCCAATATCGAAAAGAAATATTGAAGATAAATTGATGACAAAAACAGTAATGCTTGTGAATAAATCTTTCTTGAAATAAAATAATAAAATGATAATTAATACAAACCCACCAAGTGAAATCCAAAATCCGAAAAAAGATAAAAAGACGGAAAGTGGTGGTGTAAGTAAAACGAATAATCCGAATAGATCAATTCCAGCCCAGAAAAACAAGGCTAATGTAATAATCATATAAATTATCGCAGTTCCCATATCGGGTTGAGCCAGAATTAAGAAAATCATAAATAACGAAATTGCAACAGCAATCGAAAAACCTTTTACGTTATCGAGTGTAACATTTGTTTTGCCTAACCAATGCGAAAGCATAAGTATTAATGCAATTTTTCCAAGCTCGGAAGGTTGAAAACCAATTGGTCCTAGTATAATCCAACTTTGGGCACCGTAAGTTGTTTTACCGAAAATCAACACAAAAAGAAGTAAAAAGATTGAAATAACATAAGTGGGAATTGCGAATAAGTTCATAAATCTGTGTGGCAAAAAATAAATTAAGAAAAACACGCCAAGAGAAATAACTGCAAAAATTAGTTGTTTATGAAAGTTGGCGGAAGCATACGGATGATTGTATGTAGAACTTTTGATTGCGAGAAGACCCAATAAAATCAAGCCTATCATCGAAAAGAAAAGAAGAAAATCGAATTTGTCCGTTATTTTTGTATTTAATTTCATTTCTTGCTTTCACTTAAAAATGTTTTGATTATTTTGTAAGCAACCGGTGCAGCGTGTGTTGAACCGTAACCGGCATTTTCAACTACAACCGCAACGGCAATTTGCGGATTATCAATCGGTGCGTAAGCAATAAACAGAGCGTGATTTTTTCCGTGTGGATTTTGCGACGTTCCGGTTTTGCCTGCAATAAGAATTTTTTTATCGTAAATATTGTGTGCCGTTCCTTCCTTGCTTAAAACAACTTTTTCCATTCCTTCTTTAACGTATTTCAATTTTTGTTTGTTAAAATTCAGATGAATTTTGTCATAATCAAAAAATTTCACTTCGTTGGATTTATTTTCGATGTAGCCTTGAACCAAGTGGGGAACGGTAAGCTTGCCGTTGTTTGCAATTAGTGCAACGTATTTTGCCAATTGAATTGGTGTAACGGAAAGTTCGCCTTGCCCAATGCTTAAACTTAAAAGTGTTCCGTTATTCCAACGCCGTTTACCCAAGCGTTTATTGTAGTAATTCGAATCGGGAAGCAATCCGGATTTTTCTTCGTAAATATCAATGCCGGTTTTGTGTCCAAATCCGAAAAGCCTCATATATTTGTACCAAGTAGGGTAACCCATTTTAAGAAAAAGTAAGTAATAGTAGGTATTACACGATTCTTCAATCGATTGAACCAAATTAACTTTGCCGTGAACGTGGTCGCAACCGAAAAATCTATCGCCGTAGTAGATTCCGCCTTTACAAACGATTTTAAAATTCGGCGTAACAAAATTTTCCGAAAGTCCGGCAAGTGCTTCAAGCGGTTTAATTGTAGAGCCTGGCGGATAGAGAGACATTGTAACCCTATTAAACATTGGTTTTGCCGGATCGGTTACAAGGTTTTCCCATTCCGAAACGGAAGCTGAAAAAAGTTTTTCCAAATCAAAATCAGGGGCGCTGGCAAGTGCAATTATTCCGCCTGTTTTAATTTCAATAGCTACCGCCGCTCCTTTTTTCCCTTGTAATAATTTTTCGGCAACTTGCTGAGTTTTTTTATCAATTGTCAAAAGCAAATCGTTGCCTTTAATTGGCGGAATGTCGTTTTTCCCGTGATTAAAATATTTAATAAACCGTTGCTTTGAATCAACTACAATAAATTTTTTCCCTTTAATTCCACGTAAATATTTTTCGTAACTTCTTTCTAAACCGCTTGCACCAATTAAATCGCCCGCAACATAATCGCTCTTTCGTTTCTTTAATTCTTCCGCAGTAATTTCTTGCAAGTAACCGAATATGTGCGAGCCTTTAACTCCGTAGGAATAATCACGTGCTGGTTGTAAATTAATTTCAAGACCCGGAATTAAATCGATAAATTCTTCAAGCGTACTTATTTCTTTAAAGGTTAGTCCTTTTTCTACACGTAAAGGTTTGTATTTGCTGTAAGCGGAAAATTTAAGTTTAACAATTTTCTTTTTTGTTTTCTCATCAAAATTGAGAATTGAGGCAAACGTTCGAAATGTGCTTGTATCGAAATATGCAGGAATTACATCAATCGTGTAAGTCGGTTTATTGCTTACAAGGGGTTTGAAATTTCTATCGAAAAAAATT
>CAYZGB010000064.1:0-3352 GCA_964477915.1 uncultured Melioribacter sp.
GAGATGTTGAAAAACACGCAAAAGAAAAGAAACCGCCTGCTCTTTTGTACAGAGACTTAAGCACAACTACAAGTGTTATTCGTGATTTGTTTACACAAGATGTAACAAAAATTTATGTCGATTCGCGTAAACTTTATCGTGAAATTCGTGATTACGTCCGCTCGGTTCAACCCGAACACGCTGATAGAGTGGTTTACTACAAAAGTAGCACAACTATTTTTGAAGATTTTCAAATTGAAGATCAAATACAAACGCTTTTCAGTAGAAAGGTTAATCTTCCCAACGGCGGACATATTGTTATCGAGCATACCGAAGCGATGACTGTAATTGATGTCAACAGCGGTAAATACGCCAAAAAACGGGATCAAGAAGCAAATTCACTAAAAACCGATTTGGAAGCCTCGCGGGAAATTGTCCGACAATTACGTTTGCGTGATATTGGTGGATTGATTGTTGTTGATTTTATTGATTTGGAAGAAGAAGCAAATAGAAAAAAAGTTTACGACGAACTTAAAAAGGAATTTAAGAAAGATAGAGCGAAAGTTGTAGTTCTTCCGATGACTGAGTTCGGATTGGTTCAAATTACTCGGGAAAGAATTCGGGAAAACATTTTACAATCGACGCACGAGGTTTGTCCGTATTGTTTGGGGACCGGAATTTTACAGAAAAAATCGAGCACAATCCACGATATTGAGGATTGGATTAAACGACATAAAAAAGAAGGTAAAATCAGATTTTTACGATTGAAAGTTCATCCTTCCATTTATCATAAACTGAAAGAAGGCGGCTTGAAATCTTTAATTAATAAATGGCAGCTCAAGTATTTGTTACGAATTAAAGTTTATTACGACGAAAGTGTAAATCCTCGCGATTTTATTTTCCTTTCTTCAAGTGGTGAGGATTTAACCGACCTTTACTAATAGCACACAGAGTCCACAAAGGCTTACGCCGAGTTCGCAGAAGTTTAACTTTACTGTATCTTGCGTTTCACTTTGCGTGCAAAAAATAATTGATAGAACAAAATTTTTCTTTATCTTATTATTTATACCTGATATAATTAAGAAAATTTCGAAAGAAACAACTTATGAGATCATCAGCCAACTTAATATTTCTATTATTGACTTATTTGATATTAACTTCCTTTTCGTCATTTGCTCAAGTTAGAAAAATTACACTTCTCGAAGTTTTTACAAATTCGGGTTGTGGAAATTGTGCAAACTCCAATGCAGTACTTTCCGAATTTTATTCCAATTTTTACGGCGGAGTTATTTCCGTAAGATATCACCCGAAATTCCCGGATCCGCGAGATCCAATGTATTCCGGGCATTCTGCCGAAATTGATAATCGTGTAAATTATTACAACATTTTATACACTCCGCAAATCTTATTCGATGGAGAAGTTTACGGAGCAGCGGAAAATGTTAGAGATTTGTGGGAAAATATGTTACAAAGGAACTCGCGAACATCTCCAATATGGATTGACGTTACTTCTTCAATATCAATTGATTCAGCTAAAATTAATGTTAAAATAATTGGTTATGGAAATTTAACTGAAAGAGATTTAAAATTACGTTTAGCAATAATTGAAAGAAATGTTCATTTTGATACGCCTCCCGGGACAAACGGAGAAACCGATTTCCCCGATGTTTTCCGCAGAATGTTGCCCGATACAAACGGAACTCCAATCGCTTCTATTTATCCCGGTGATACATTATATTATTCGTTTTCCATTCCAATTGAAGATAACTGGGAGTGGAGAAATTTAGCTGCTGTTGCTTGGGTTCAATCCGATGCAACAAAGGAAATTTTTCAAGCAAATACGGATATTCCTACTACCGTCATTAATTCAAATACTTCCAATTACAGAGAACTTTCCCCAACTTCCGAAAATATAAAATCGTACGAAATTATTAACTTTTCAAACAGTAGTATTCCATTAAAGATTAAATACACAACCAACTTGTTTAATCCCCAATGGAATTATTCATTGAAATTTAATGGTCAATCTTTCGATTCGTTACAGATAGAAATTTCACCGAACGATACTTTAAGTTTCTCGGAAATTATCACAACGGATAATCATCAATCGGTTTTAACTTCTACAATTACTGTTAAAAACATAAATGATAATTTCCCTTATGTTTATTCTTACAAGAATTTTGCATTTTACGGTTCACCGGATTTGTTAGCAATTAACACTACTGATACCGGTGAGTTTTCATCAAAGATTTTACCAATAATAAAGGATACTCTTTTGCTTGACTACGCTTCATTTTCAAGTAATCAAACAAGGTATTGGCTCGATGAAATTAATTCAATTGATTTTAACTCGGGATTATTAATTTCTGGTAACGATAACTATTCATACGAAAATAACGATATTTTGCCACTGATAAATATTTTGGATAACGGCGGAAGCGTTTTGGCAAGCGGACAAAGAATATTAAGTACTCGAGGACTTTACCAATCATCCCGCAATTTTTGTGACAACTATTTAGATATTCAATTTGTTGAAAGAGCAAGTGAAGCTGAAATTACAGGAATTGTTGGAAATTCACTATCGCAAAATTTGAATTTTTCGCTTTCGGGAAGTTATCAACCAATGCCGGAAGTTGTTTCATCTAAAAACGGAAATTCCTTGCCTCTTTTCAGTTTATCCTCCGATACATCAAAATACGTTGGAATGTACCACGAAGCAACAAATTATAAAACAGTTTATACTGGGTTTGGGATCGAAGAAATTCAAGATAATTTAGTAAGAACTGAATTTTTACGACGTGTTTTTAATTGGTTTGGTTTGTATCCCAATAATATTCAATACAAAGAAAAATCTTATGAATTTTCGTTACATCAAAATTATCCCAATCCGTTTAACCCCGTAACAACAATAGAATATTCAATTCCGAATGTAGAGACACTGAATGCAACGTCACCAAACGTGCAATTGATTGTTTACGACGTTCTCGGAAGAAAGGTAGCAACACTCGTAAACAAAAAACAATCGTCTGGAAATTATTCCGTAAAATTCAATGCAAATAATTTACCGAGCGGTATTTACTTCTACAGATTGCATTTTGACGGTTTTGTTGCTACGAAGAAGATGATTTTGTTGAAGTGATTCTTTGAGGTTTAGGTTGAGGTTAAGGTTGAGAATTTCGTATTGTTTTAACCTCGTATCGACAAGTTGCAAAAGTGCGAAAAATCTCGATAAAAAAAATTGCTGCCTTATTTATCAATATGTATTAGTTTTAGCATTTATTACCACGCAAAAGACGCAAAAAAAACCTCGGAGAACTCGGCGTGAAAATTCATTTCCCGTAAGTATATTATTTATTAAATTAATTCGGAGAAA
>CAYZGB010000064.1:3452-11505 GCA_964477915.1 uncultured Melioribacter sp.
GGCGTGAAAATTCATTTCCCGTAAGTATATTATTTATTAAATTAATTCGGAGAAAATATATTATTTAATAGGAGAAAAAATGAAAAAACTTATTTCATTGCTTTTAGTTGCTTTTTTTATTGCGTTTTCAACAAATGCTCAAAATACAATTCTTCGCTATCCGGCTATCAATCCTCAGGGAACGGAACTTTTGTTTTCGTACCAAGGCGATATTTGGAAAGCACCCGTAAACGGTGGAACTGCTTTACGCTTAACGGTAAACGATGCTTACGAAGGTTTTCCGCGTTGGTCGGATGATGGGAAACAAATTGCATTTTCCAGCAAGCGTTTCGGCAATTACGATTTATTCTTAATGAATGCCGAAGGAAACAACATTCGCAGATTAACCTACCGCTCGTCCGACGATTATCTTTACGACTTTACTAACGAAAATTTGTTTTTTACAACTCGTCGGGATTTCCGTCAGGTTGAATGGACATACGAAATTTATTCGGTAAACGAAAAAGGCGGAACGCCCAAAAGAATTCTGGATGCCGTTGGAAATATGCCGGCACTTTCGCCCAACGGGAAATATTTGGCTTACGTAAGCGGTGCGTGCCGAATTGAACGCGAAGCTTACAAAGGTCCTGCAAATCTTGATATTTGGATTTACGACATTGAAAATAAAACTTACAAAAGAATTACTTCCTACGAAGGCAACGATTTTATGCCACGCTGGAAAGATGACGGAACGCTTTATTTTATTAGTTCGAGAAGCGGTAAATACAACATCTTTTCCGTTAATATTCATTCGAACGATAACCCGCAACAGATTACAAACAACAACGATTTCGGAATTTTCTATTTCGATGTTGCGAAAAAATCCGATTTGCTTGTTTACGAAAAGAAAGGTGAGATTTTCACTTACAATTTGAAAACAAAAAAGACTTCGCATCCCGAATTTTTATTAAATGATGATTTCCGCAAACCGCAAAATGAATTCCGTACCGCAACATCCGGTGTTGAAGAATTTTCGGTTTCGCCCGATGGGAAATATTCCGCATTTGTAATTCACGGCGATATTTTCGTTACAAAAAACAACGATAAAAAAATCACGGTAAACATTACGCACGATTCGTATCGTCAAAAATCACCGCAATGGGTAAATAATAATTTAATTGTTTATCTTTCCGATGAAAACGGCAATTACGAAATCTATTCGGTTAAACCCGAAAAAGAAAAATCGTTTATTAATTCACTCGATTTCGGTAAAACAAGATTAACAAAAACAGAAGCCGATGAAAATCAATTAAAAGTTTCGCCCGATAGAAAAAAAATTGCTTATCTCGAAGGACGCGGTAAACTTGTTGTTGCAAATATTTCGGATGACGGAATTCTTTCCGATTCCAAAATTTTGTTAGACGGCTGGGCAAATCCCGAAGGCATTGTTTGGAGTCCCGATTCTCGTTGGCTTGCTTATTCCAAAGTGGATTTGGACGGAAACGACGAAATTTACATTCAAGACGCAGAAGGGAAAATAAAACCGGTTAATGTAAGTATGCATCCAAAAGGCGATTACGAACCATTCTGGACACCGGACGGTTCAAAACTTCTCTTTACATCCGAACGTAACAACGGTGATTTCGATATTTGGTTTGCTTGGCTTAAAAAATCCGATTGGGAAAAATCAAAATCGGATTGGGAAGAAAAGGAAAATGAAGGGAAAGATGCGGATAAGAAAGATTCGAAAAAATCGAAGAAGAAAAAAGATAAAGCCAAGGTAGAACCGATTAAAATCGATTTGGAAAACATTTATGAACGACTTGTTCAAGTTACTTCGCTTGCCGGAGATGAACGAAATCCTGTAAGTTCAAAAGACGGCGAAACCATTTACTTTGTTGCTCAATCGCCTACTTCAAAAGGACGAGATTTATTTAAGGTAAAATGGGACGGGACAAAGATTGAGCAAATTACGAAAGGCGGAAAATCACCGAAGCAAATACAACTTGCAGGTAAGGATAAATCAATTTTTATGAATTTACGCGGTGGAAAAATCGCAAAACTTAAAGGCGGTAAAAAACTCGATTTTGTTTCGTTCAAGGCGAAGTTCGAAATTAATTACCCAACCGAACGAAAACAAATCTTTAACGAAGCTTGGCGTGCGTTGAACGAAAACTTTTACGACCCCGATTTCCACGGGCAAAATTGGAGCGAGCTCCGTAAAATTTACGAGCCGGTTATTTTGAGTGCTTCCACTTACGAAGATTTTCGCTATATGTTTAACGTAATGATTGGGCAAGTAAATTCGAGCCACATGGGATTTTATCCTCCACGAAATAGTAATAAAGGTGAGCAAACCGGACTTCTTGGAGTTGAAGTTGTTCCGGTAAATAACGGTGTAAAAATCTTGCGTGTAATTCCCGGAACGCCCGCCGATAAAGAGGAAAGCCGACTTTACGAAAACGAAACGATTACAAAAGTAAACGGAAAACAAATTGGCGATACGGATAATTTTTATTCTTATTTTACAAACACAAGCGGAGAAAAAGTCCGTTTAACCGTTGAAAATACAAACGGAGAAAGTCGCGAGGTTGTTATTCGTCCCGTCTCATCTATAAGAGATCAACTTTATAAAGAATGGGTTGAAAACGAACGACGTTTGGTTGAAAAATTTTCGGACGGTAAACTCGGCTACTTGCACATAAAAGCAATGGGCTGGGATAATTTTGAAAAATTCGATAGAGACCTTGCCGCTGCGGGATACGGAAAAGACGGACTTGTAATTGATGTGCGTTACAATGGCGGCGGTTGGATTACCGATTATCTTTTAACCGTGCTTAATTACAAACAACATGCTTACACAATTCCGCGTGGTGCGGCAAAATCGTTAAAAGAACATTCGAAATTCCGTTCGCATTATCCGTTTGGCGAAAGGCTTCCGTTTTCCGCGTGGACGAAAAAATCGATTGCGTTGTGTAATTCCCGCAGTTATTCTAATGCCGAAATTTTCTCGCATGCCTACAAAACATTGGGAATTGGAACTCTCGTTGGCGAAGCGACTTTCGGTGCGGTAATTTCTACCGGCGGAATGAGTTTAATCGACGGTTCTTATATTCGTCTTCCTTTCCGTGCTTGGTACGTGTTAAAAACAGATAAGAATATGGAATTCGGTCCCGCCGTACCGAACGTAGAAATTGAAAACCCGCAAAATTGGAAGATTGGCGATAACGATTTACAACTGAAAAAAGCAGTTGAAATTTTATTGCAGCAAATTAATAATGACAAAAGATAGGAGAAAATAAAGATGGTTGAAGTTGGCAAAAAAGCACCTCGTTTTACTTTGCCGGATACTTACGGCAACAAAGTTGCGTTAAAAGATTTTGTTGGGAAAAAGGTTGTGCTTTATTTTTATCCGAAAGATAACACTTCCGGATGCACAAAAGAAGCTCTTGCCTTTAAGGAAATTTTACCCGAGCTGGAAAAACGAAACGCAGTTGTAATTGGCGTTAGTAAGGATTCGCAAGAATCTCACCAAAAATTTGTGAAGAAATACGAATTGCCTTTTATTTTATTGAGCGATCCGGAACTTAAAGCAATTGAAAAATACGGGGTTTGGGTCGAAAAAAGTATGTACGGAAGAAAATATATGGGCGTCGAACGTTCCACGTTTATTATTGATGAAAAAGGCGTTGTGCGAAAAATTTTCCGAAAAGTGAAAGTTGCCAAACACGCCGAAGAAGTATTGAATGCACTGGACGAACTTTCGGAGAAATAGCTGAAACCAAAAACTTATTTTTGAATCAAACGTTTTCTGTAAATTATGATTTAAATGAAATTTTGTAATAGAAAAACAAAGGAGAAACGATGAGCGAGAAAAAAGATAATCATGCTAAGGTTATTGTGATTGGTTCGGGACCAGCCGGACTAACCGCCGCAATTTACGCTGGTAGAGCAGAATACAACCCAATTGTTTTTGAAGGAATGGAACCCGGCGGTCAGCTTACAATTACAACCGAAGTTGAAAATTATCCTGGCTTCGATAAAGGAATTCAAGGTCCGGAACTAATGGACACAATGCGTCGTCAGGCGGAAAGATTCGGTGCAAAACCAATGTTTAAGGAAGTGGTTGAAGTTGATTTAAAAGCACAACCGAAAGTTCTTAAAACCGATGACGGAGAAGTTTACACAGCAGATGCCGTAATTGTTGCAACCGGTGCTTCGGCAAGATTTCTCGGAATTGAAAGCGAAGCGGAATATAAAGGACACGGTGTTTCGGCCTGTGCTACTTGCGACGGTTTCTTTTACAAAGGATTAAAAGTAATTGTCGTTGGTGGAGGCGATTCTGCAATGGAAGAAGCAAACTATCTTACCAAATTTGCTTCGGAAGTTACAATTGTGCATCGTCGCGATGAATTCCGTGCCTCTAAAATTATGATTGAACGCGCCAAAAAAAATCCTAAAATCAAATTCAAAATGAATAAGGTTATTAAAGAAATTTTGGGCGAAACCAAAATGGGTGCAAAAATGGTTACCGGTGTTATCCTCGAAGATACCAAAACCGGCGAAACCGAAAAGATGGATGTTGACGGAATTTTTATTGCAATCGGCCACGACCCTAACACCAAGATTTTCAAAGGGCAACTTGAACTTGACGATGCCGGCTACGTAATTACCAAACCAGGAAGTACGCAGACAAATATTCCAGGTGTTTTTGCTGCCGGTGATGTTGCCGATAGAATTTACCAGCAAGCCGTTACTGCTGCGGGAAGCGGTTGTATGGCGGCATTGGATGCTCAAAACTGGTTAATTGAAAACGGATATGATGATTAATTGGTTTCACAGCGCCTCCATTTATAACAAAAAAGCGTGCTGTTTAAGGCACGCTTTTTTTTGTATAATAAAGACGATGCAGTAAATGTAACGTTAGATTTTCCTTATTGTAAATCGAATATTTTCCGCATCTCGAAAATTGCAATTCCGTAAGCAACGGCAACGTTTAGCGATTGTTTAATTCCGTATTGCGGAATGTCGATTGAAAAATCGCACAAGTAAATTAAGTTTTGATCAACTCCGGTAATTTCGTTCCCAACTACAAGTGCAAGCGGGAAATCATTCGGTGTTACGGAATAATACGGACGGCTTTCGTCGGTTTGTTCGAGTGCCGCAATTTTAACTCCGCTTTGCTTTAATGCTTTAATAACACTTTCGGCATCACGCACAAATTCCCATTTCACACTTTCGGTTGAACCGAGTGCGGTTTTCAGAACCTCTTTATTTTCGGGCGTTGGCGTGTATCCGCAAAGGAAAAGCTTCGTAATCATTGCACCGTCGGATGTGCGGAAAATTGAGCCTACGTTGTAGGCACTTCGAATGCTGTTAAGAATAACGTAAACCGGCATTCTTTTCACTTTATCGAGTGTTTCGAGAGTTGCACGTTTTTCGGTAATTTCATCGTGTGTAAGTTTTCGCATAAATTACTTTCCGCTTTTCTTCAACATCTCCGTAAAATCGAGCATTATTTCGCCTGCTTCTTCAAGGTAAGGATCGTCTTTTTTCAAATCTTCCTTTACCTTTTTATTTTTTGATTTTGTCGAATCGCTCGGCGTTTTTTCATCTTTATTTTCTTTGTGCATTTTTTCCTTTTCCGCTTTACGCTTTTCTTCATTCAAGGAAAATGCTTTTTTGTTTTTCTTCTTTTCGTATTCTTTAATTTCATCAATAATTTTCTTGAATTCATCATTACTTGCAACACGCTTTTTGTGTTTCTCTTTTAATTCCGGAATGTAAGGATTTAAATCGGCAAACTTCTGAAATTGTGCCGAACCGATTGTATCCCAAGGCAAGGCGGAAGGATAAGCACTTTCGGAATATTCTTTTCTATCGATTTGCGAAGGGAATGAAATATCGGGAATTACACCTTTTTCTTGAGTGCTACTTCCCGTAATGCGATAAAATTTGGCTATCGTCAATTTCAATGCACCGATTTTCTGTTCCGGCGTAGGCGGAATTATTCTATCGAGCGAAATCATATTTTGCACGGTGCCTTTACCGAATGTTTGCGAGCCGATTATCAATCCGCGTCCGTAATCTTGAATTGCGCCGGAAAAAATTTCCGAAGCTGAAGCTGAGTAAGTATTTACCATTACGGCAAGAGGTCCATCGTACACAATTGCCGGATCGGGATCTTGTTCTACATTGATTTTTCCCGTTACATCTTTTACCTGAACAACAGGTCCGCGTTTGATAAATAATCCCGTAAGTTCAATTGCTTCCGATAATGCACCGCCTCCGTCGTTTCGCAAATCGATAATTACACCTTCAACATTTTCGGCTTTCAAAGTATCGAGAAGTTTTCTTACATCGCGCGAAGTGCTTGCAAAATTTTTGTCTCTATTGCCACGTCCAAAGTTTGTGTAAAACTCGGGGACAATAATCACCCCGATTTTATGCGGTTTGCCGTTGCGAGTAATTTCAATTACCTTTTTCTTTGCGGCTTTATCTTCCAATTTTATTTTGTCGCGAATAAGTGTAATCTCTTCCGGCGGGTCGTCCGGTGACGCATCGGCGTGAATTATTTGCAAACGAACAATCGTTCCTTTTTTACCGCGAATTAGTTGCACAACATCATCAACACGCCAGCCAACAATATCAACCCACTCGCCGTCTTTACCTTGAGCAACCGCAACTATTTTATCATCGATTTTAATTTTTCCGCTCTTTGCCGCGGGTCCGCCGGGAATAACTTTTACGATTGTTGTGTAATCGTCTTTTACCGTAAGCGTTGCACCAATTCCTTCCAAAGCAAGACTCATATTAATGCGGAAATCCTCTTCCTGCTTTGGCGAAAAATAACTTGTGTGCGGATCAATATTGTAAGTAACGGAATTAATGAAGAGCGAAAAAACATCTTCGGCATCGTATTGCAAAATCAATTTATGAAAGCGGTGGTAACGTTTTTTCAATGTTTCCTGAATTTTCTCTTTTTTCTTTCCCGCTAATTTCAAATTCAACGCTTCGAATTTCAAACGTTTTCGCCAAAGATTTTCAAGATCTTTTCCTTCGGGCAGCCAAGCGGAGTCTTTTCTATCGGGATAAAAATATTCGTCCTTTGTAAAATCGAACCATTTATCGATTTGTGCATCTATTTTGGGAATTCGTTCTGTAAGTCTGCGTTTGAAAACATTAAAAATTCTGTATGGTGCGATTAAATTTCCGTCGTACAAATCATCGTCAAGTTCGTATCGGTAATCCTCAAATTCCTTAATATCGTTTGCAGTAAAATACATTTTTCCGTTATCGAGTCGCTTTAAGTAAGTATCGAAAATTTCGGACGAAAGCGAATCGTTCAATTTTTTTCTGCTGTAATGATAACGTTCGAGCAAACGAGTAATTGTAGCCGCAATTTGAGGATGCTTTTTCCACGGCATAATTACTTTGTTTGTGTCGATTTTGCTGTTTTTATCGATTAAATCCTGCGTGGTTTGAGCGGTAAGCGAAACAGAAAAAAGAATAAGTACCGCAAATAGTGCGAATGTTTTTTTCATTTGAAAATCCTTAAAAATTTATTTTTGCCAATCGAAGAGTTTTCCGTTTTTGAAAAAGAAAATTTGTTTTCCGTAATAATACTGTGCGAACGTTCCCCATTTTTCCTTGTTGCGTGTAATTTTATCCGGCTTGCCGTAACTATCGCGTAACATTTGCTCGGTCATTCCTTTCCAAACTTGTCCGTTCAAAATGCGATTCCCGATTTTCCTTCCGTATTTTTTGATGAAATAATCACGACAAATTTCACGACGGTAATTCGGATCGTTTATCTGAATTTGTTCTTTGGTTAATTCACCGATTTGTTCTTTCAAGTTATTTCTTTCCGAAATCAGACTCTGTTTTTTATTCAATAAATCCGATTTGATTTTATCGTAATCAGAGCGTGATAAAACATCGCTTTTTGTTTGCGAAAATGTCATCGTAAAAACGAACATCAATAAAATTAAGTATTTCATAATCTTTCTTTGAAAATGTTTTTATGGAAAACGTAATAATAATAAAAACATATTTAAATTACGATTTTCTTTTG
>CAYZGB010000065.1:0-11466 GCA_964477915.1 uncultured Melioribacter sp.
TATTGAAATGATTAAGGAACTCGGCTATTGTTCGGGAATAGAAAATTATTCGCGGCATATGGACGGACGTCCGCCGGGTTCACGTCCTGCTTGTTTGCTCGATTATTTCCCGAAAGATTATTTGTTGATTATCGACGAATCGCACGTAACCGTTCCGCAAATTCGGGGAATGTACAATGGCGACCGTAGCAGGAAGGAAGTCCTTGTAGAACACGGCTTTCGGCTACCTTCGGCACTGGATAACCGTCCGCTTAAATTCGAAGAATTCGAATCGCTTACAAATCAAATAATTTATGTTAGTGCAACACCAGGAGATTACGAATTGGAAAAAAGCGGTGGAGTTGTGGTCGAGCAAATTATTCGTCCAACCGGTTTACTCGATCCGGAAATTGAAGTGCGTCCGATAGAAACGCAAATTGATGATTTAATCGGCGAAATTCGCAAGCGTGCAAAAATCGGTGAGCGTACGCTTGTAACTACGCTTACAAAAAAAATGGCGGAAGATTTAACCGATTATCTCGAAAGGCTTGGAATTGCGGTTCGTTATATTCATAGCGATATCGATTCGCTTGAACGTGTTGAAATTATTAGGGATTTGCGTATTGGCGAATTTGATGTGTTAGTGGGTGTTAACCTTTTACGCGAAGGATTGGATTTGCCAGAAGTTTCACTTGTTGCAATTTTGGATGCCGATAAAGAAGGCTTTCTGCGAAGCGAAAAATCGCTTATGCAAACAATCGGTCGTACCGCTCGCAATGTAAACGGTAAAGTAATTATGTATGCGGATTACATTACAAAATCGATGAAGAAAACAATTGACGAGACAAATCGCAGACGAAAATTACAAATGGAATACAACAAAAAACACGGAATAAAACCGAAAACCATTTACAAAAGTTATGATGAAATTCTCAATTCAACATCGATTGCGGATTTTAAGAAAAGCGAAAAACGACGTGAATACGAAAACGCAACATTTTCTGCCGTTGCCGAGCCGGTGTTGAAATATATGTCCCGCGAAGAGAAGATGAATCTAATAAAAGAAATGACCGAAGAGATGATGAATGCGGCAAGGGATTTGGAATTCGAACGTGCGGCATTTTTGCGAGACGAAATTGAAAAGATTAAGAAAATGATTGGTGCTTAAACTTGAAAGAGAAAATTTCCCCGAGACCTTTGGGATGATATTAATTTGTGATAAGCCGTCGCTTGCAACCCGACGTCCTAGAAAATTGAGTATCGCAATGATGAATTTTGTAAAACTTGAATTTGGAATTGTTAATTGAATGATGAAAATTTCTGATCCCTATGAATAAGAGACACGTTATCTTAATATTATTTGAACTTACAAAGAAGATTTAATACATTTCATAATTAAATTTTTTAAATAAAACTTTAGGGTAAAATGAAAAAGAATATTCTTTTAGTAATAATATTTTTTGCTTCACTCACATTTGCACAGGTTGATTCTTCAAGCGTAGTAAATACACCCAAACATAAAACCGGAATGTCAAGAGCAACATATGGTGGCGGAATAGGTTTTAGTTACACATCCAATTATATAAGCGGAAGTTTCAGACCTCATTTAGGTTACAGGTTCACAAATAAATTTTCCACAGGTTTGCAATTAATGTACGAATACGTTAGTGATTCACGTTGGGGTTCAACCAAGACGTACAGTAACTACGGTGGCTCAATTTATGGGAAATATTATATTATTAGTTCTCTTTTTGTTAGGGCTGAATATGCTATGTATAATTACGAATACAGAACTTCATCTTCGGGTGAACGAGAATGGATTCCGTTTTTGCTTTTAGGTGCAGGTTATTCCCAAAGGATAGGACGCAATACACGGGCTTATGCACAGGTTATGTGGGATGTTTTGCAAGATAGCCGTTCACCTTATAAGTCGGGCGAACCTCGGGTATCATTCGGAGTAACAAGCGGGTTTTAATAATGCTTAAATTATTCCTTCTTGCTTTGCTAATCTTCTTCTTTAATATTCCGTTTGGTTATTGGCGTGCAAATGTGAAAAAGTTTTCACTTCAATGGGCATTGGCAATTCATTTGCCAATACCTTTTATAATATTGATTAGAATTGTTTCCAATGTTGGTTTTGGGATAGAATCGTACGTCTTTTTCGTTTCTGCATTTTTCTTTGGGCAGTTAAGCGGCAAAAAGCTTTTTGAATATTTAAAATTAAAAAAAGGCTCACTAACATCTTGTTTGGTAATGGATTTGGTTCGAATTAAAAAATAATGGAAACCGTTTTAGGCATTTTTTGTTTCATTTCGTTTAATCCCTAAAAAATTAACTTAAAAATCAATTTGACATTGGTAATACATAATAATAGATTTATAAAAAATTTTTGGAGAAATAATGGAATTTTTTGAGGAATTTAACGATTCCGAAAATGAACACCGAGAATATACAAGCGAAAAAGATATTGAAGATAGAATTAAAAAAGCAAAAGAAATAATTGAGAATGGTGAAATTCTCTTAAATACAAACTTTTTGGAAGATACTTTACAATTATGTGCTGAATACGATTACCCAGAAGATGGTTTGTATATTGTTGATAATCTTCTTGAAAACCTTTCTCTAAATTCCGATTTGTGGGAACTAAAAGGAATTTTTCACAATGCTCTTGGGGATTTTGATAAGGCAAAAAAAGCCTTTGAAAAATCTTTAGAATTAAATCCAAATGATTTGGAAACTTTAATTAATTTATCTGCTGCATACGAAAATGCCGGTGAATATCAAGAGGCTTCCAAAGTTTTAGATTCCGTAATACAAAACGAACCTGAAAATACCGAAGCATTAATGGCGTTGGGAATGCTTCACGAAAAAAAAGGACTTTTTGAAAAAGCGATTGAATATTTCAAAAAAGTAATTGAGATCGATAAAGATAATTCGGATGCTTGGTACGAATTAGGATTTACACTTGAAAACATTGGGAAATACAAGGAGGCTTCGGAAGCTTATAGTAATTTTATAAATCTGGAACCGGAAAGTTATTACGGTTGGTACAATAGAGGAATTGTACTTTTACAATTGGGTAAGTTTGAAGATGCAATCGAACACTTTGATATTGCGACCGCATTAAATAAAAAATTTGCTAGTGCTTATTTCAATTTGGGAATAACATATTTAACTATAGGCAAAAATTTTGACGCAATAGAAGCATTTCGAAATACGTTAAAATTAGAAAAAGATGATGAAACCGCTTGGTATTATTTAGGCAAAGCATTATTGGCTGAAGATAAGTACGATGAGGCAATCAAGGCTTTTACCGAAACCATTAAAATTGAACCGACATTTCAGGATGCCTTTATTAGCAGAGGAAAAGCAAAAGAAAAAATAGGTGATCCTTACGGTGCTCTTTCGGATTTTAATAACGCGCTTTTAATTACGCTTACCAATATTACCGAAGGTCGGAAATGGTTTGAAAAATACGATAAAAACAATCCATTTGAAGTTGCTTTGCAAGTTATTGACGAACATCTCGTTCAAAAAAATTATTCATCGGCACTAAATATGATTAATATATTCGAAAAAGTATCTCCAAATTCTTCACAACTTGCATTAAGGAGAGCGATAATATTTTTTAAGTTAGGCGAATTTTCCAAAGGGCTTGATGTTCTTAAAAGTGCTTTAAAAAACGATAAAGAGTTACTGGATAAAGTTAAGAATGCACTGAATGCATTAAAAGACTCCGAATTAATAAATAAGTTAATGGATAAAAATTTCAAGAAGTGAGGGGAAAATTAAAGATGATTGAAAACCCCAAAATTGTTGGTGTAATAGGACATCCGATAAAACATTCGCTATCTCCGTTTATGCATAATACTGCTTTTAAGTTAGCAGGGTTAAATTATGTTTATCTTTCTTTTGATGTTGTTCAAAGCCAATTGAAAAATGCTTTAAAAGGAATAATTGCTTTAGATATTAAAGGTTTGAATGTAACAATTCCTTTTAAGGAAACTATTCTTGAGTTTTTGGACGAAATTTCCGAAGAAGCCTCCGTTGTTGGAGCGGTTAATACAATAGTAAACGAATCCGGTAAGCTCTTTGGTTACAATACCGATACAAATGGCGTTCTTGAAACCTTACATCCTTTTAAAGAAAAAATTAAAGAAAAAGAAATTACTGTTTTAGGTGCCGGTGGGGCAGCCCGTTCGGTTATTTATATTTTGATTAGAAAATTCAACCCTACAAGAATAAATATAATTAACAGAACATTACAACGTGCCGAAACACTTGCAGATTATTTTGCTTCGAAAATGAATTTTTCGAATTTTGCTACTTTTGAACTTTTACCTCCTGATATTGTTAATACTCTTTCCAATTCATCGCTAATAGTAAATACAACATCTGCGGGACTTTATCCGAAAACCGACGACGTGCCTTTCGAACTTGGTGAGGCTTTTAATGAAAACCAAATTGTTTTCGATGTAATTTACAATCCCTTGAAAACCAAGTTTTTACAAATTGCAGAAAGTAAGAACGCTCATATTCTTAACGGGCTAACAATGTTTTTGGAACAAGGTGCGAAGGCATACGAACTTTGGACCGGGAAAACTATGCCGAAAGCAAAAATTTATTTAGAATTGGAAAAGAAATTAAAAGAAGTGGAAAATGTTTCCGATTAGTTCTGTTAAAAAAATTCACACCTCAACAAACTAATTTCAATTTTAGTTAAAATAAAAACCTTCGGGATTTCAAAAACCCCGAAGGTTTTGCTATATTAACTTATTTCGAACCCGGATTTTCCCTCCACTCTTTATTCACTTCGGTTGAAATAACAATTTTTCTCAACCTCAACCTAAAAAAAATTACTTCATCAAAATCATCTTTTTCGTTGCAACAAAATTACCGGCGCGAAGAGTGTAGAAGTAAACACCGCTATTTAATTTGCTCGCATCGAATTTTACGGAATAATTCCCGGGCGATTGTTTTTCATTTACGAGTGTTGCAACCTCACGTCCTAAAATGTCGTAAATTTTCAATTGGACGTTTTGTACGGGCGAAAAATCTTTCGCCGCAACGTTCGGAATGGAATATTTAATTGTAGTTGTCGGATTAAACGGATTTGGATAATTTTGTTTTAATACAAATTGTGTTGGATTTCCGCCTTCGTTTTCAACATCGTTCGGGAAAGTTGTAAAACGAAATACCGCACCATCGTGATCGGAACAACCGATCGGTGTCGAAGTATCGTCTTCGAAATATTCGGGATAATCGGAATTTGCGTGAACATATTTGTAATAGCGGTAATAGTTATTAAATGTAGAAGTAAGCACAATGTGATCGAGCACTTGTGCATCGCCTTCGTACATATACGAATAGCGATTTGATGATGCTGTAACTTTTGCCAAATCAATTAACGGCGGATTTACAATATCTTGTACTTCGAATAAAGCTCCGAGCGGGTCCGGATCGCCGGTAATTTGTCCCAAAACGTCAACGTAACCGTCCGTAAATTCAAATGCATTAAAATCACCGGCAATTGCAACTTTAGCGGTTGGGTTACTCGATTGAATACCTTGGATGAAATTAGCTAACCAAAGCGATTGTTCGTGGCGTTTCGTGCGAACAAAATCGCCGTCTTGCGAATCGTTAATGCTGTTGCGTGAACGCAAATGAACATTTACAACACGGAAAGCGAAGTTGTCTATTTCCGCATAAAGGACATACGGTGGACGGTCGAATGTATCGTATGAGTAACCGTTGTAATTAAAGGTTGCCGTTGTACCAACAAGTTTATTGTCGGTAACCGTAATATTATTGCGAACCAAAAAGGCGGAATTTATTCCCGAAAAATTATCGTGCACTTTAATGTAACCGGTGTAATTAAGAGATGCATCGTCCGAGTTCAATTTGTTTGCAAGTGCATCGATAACATTCTGATTTTCAACTTCCTGAAGTGCAATAATATCGGGGCTTTTCATCACATTGCGTATATATTTTGATAATTTCGCAAGACGTGTATTTAGCAAGTCCGGGTCATCATCTTTAAGTTCGTGGCAATTCAAAGTTCCGATTGAATAATAATTGGCAGGCTGGTCGCTTGCGGCATCGGGCGTAATATCGGTATCTACGTCCATTTCCGCCGGAACAATTTTATATTTACCGAAGCTGTAATGAAGACAACCCAACACGTGCGAAATCACATTTCCACCTTTTACCATTACCGGTTCGCCGCTGTAAGTATCAATCATAAATTTTTCGGGATTCATATCAAAAACCGGCAATCCGTTTATTTGATAATCGTAATCAATCCCGGGTTCGCGGAAAGTTCTTTGCGGTTTGGCAACAGCCCAAAAATCGCCGTGAATATCGGTGCCGGAACAAGCAACGCCGTTGTTAAATTCCACTAACATTCCTTCAAAGCGTTCAAGTTCGTTTTCGGGCCAAGGTTGATTTGGAGACGGTGTGTTTTCGTCAAAAACAACAGGGGTTGGAAGCGGATTACCGCTTGAAACCACTGTAACTTCGGGACTTGAGATTTCCGTCATTTCGTAATATTCTTTAACAGTACCGGAAACATTTACCATATCGCCTACTTGAACTTCGGGGGTTTGTCCAAGATAAACATAAATTCCGTCCGAAGTATTAGGATTGTTATCGCTTCTCGAATCGGGTGTTTGTAAGAAAAATCCATTGCCCGAAACAAGCGTAACAATGTTGTTATTTGTTGTTACTTGCTGATTTTCGTAAGGCGAACTCATTCCTTCACCTTGAATTTCGTAGATTTCGAGTGTTTGCGATTTGAACGTAACCGCAAAAAACAAAGCCAAAACAATTGTGATAAATTTTTTCATTTTCAACCTCGTTTATTTTAAGTCAATTTTTTTCTTTACAGATTTAAGCAACGATCCGTTTTCAACTGCACCTATTAACTTATTGATTTCTTTAAATAAAATCACATCTTTTTTTATCGGTTTTACAAAACGCCTAATTTCATTGTATGCAATTGATGTTCCTTTTCCGCATTTAAGTGGTTTAAGAAATTCAATTCCTTGTGCTGCAGCAAGCAATTCAATTGCAATTACTTTTTGAGTATTTTTCAAAATTTGATAACAATGACGAGCGGCAATCGAACCCATAGAATTGTGATCTTCTTGATTAGCCGAAGTGGGAATTGAATCGACACTTGCCGGATGTGCGAGTGTTTTATTTTCGGAAACAAGCGACGCGGCAGTGTATTGAGCAATCATCAAGCCGGAATTTAATCCGCCGTGTTCGGTAAGAAAACGCGGTAACATACTTAACGAGCCGTTCGTAAGCCTTTCAATTCTGCGTTCGGAAACATTCGCAAGTTCGGCAATTGCTATTTTTAAGAAATCGAGCGGAAGAGCAACCGGTTGCCCGTGAAAATTACCGCCTTCGATGTGATCGCCATCGTCCGGGAAAATCAAAGGATTATCGTTTGCCGAATTTATTTCGATTTCAATTTGCGAGCAGGCGTAATCAATTGCATCGCGGGAAGCACCGTGAATTTGAGGAACGCAGCGAAGAGAGTAAGAATCTTGCACTCGATTATCATTCTCCAAATGTGATTTGCGTATTTCACTTTCGGCAAGTAAATTCAACATATTTTCGGCAGTTGATAATTGTCCTTTGTAGGGACGCAATTTATGCAAACGCAAATCGTAAGCTTTATCCGTTCCGCGTAAAGCCTCGTGCGAAAGTGCCGCGGCAACATCCGCAGTTTGAATTAGTTCCTTTGCTTTAATGCAAATGTAAGATGCAAAAGCAGTCATCATTTGCGTTCCGTTATTTAACGAAAGTCCTTCTTTCGCGCCGAGTTTTACAGGCTGTAATCCGAATTTCTTGAAAACGCTTTTTGAAGATTTCGGTTTGTATTTAGCAACATCATCAAAAATATTTTTCGGAACAACAACTTCGCCTTCGCCAATCATTGCAAGCACAAGATGAGAGAGCGGTGCCAAATCTCCACTTGACCCAACCGAACCTTGCGAAGGAATAACGGGAATTATGTTGTTGTTAATCATCGCAAGAAGTAAATCGAGTGTTTCGAGACGAACGCCGGAAAAGCCTTTGGCAAGTGCGTTTACGCGCAGCAACATCATCAATTTTACTATAAACAAAGGCAACGGTTCGCCTACGCCTGCAGAGTGACTTCTAATTAAATTAACTTGAAGTTCATCCAAATTTTCTTTCGAAATTCTAACATTCGCAAATTCACCGAAACCGGTAGTTACGCCGTAAATTACTTTGTCTTCGTCAAGCCACTTTTCAATAAGATTTCGTGCTTTCTCAATTTTTTTGCGTGCTGATTTTGAAATTTCAACGACCGGATTTTCATCAAGGAAAAATTTTATTTCGTCAAGCGTTAAGGAATTTCCATCGATAATCAACTTCTTCATTCTTTCCTCAAAAGATTTATTTAGAAAATCAATTTACTAATAAGGTAAAAAATTTACATTGAGAAAAAATTTCAAAACAATAACAAATAATGAAAGATGTTATTAACAGCAGCTTTATGCGATTAAAAAAAAGATTTCTCTCTTCAACCTACTTCGTAGGTTTCCGTTCGAAATGACAAGTTATATTTGATTAGTTTTTTATTGATTTATGTGAAATAAATTTGTCATTTCGAATGAAAGCCGACAAAATCGGCTGAAATGAGAAATCTTTTATTTATTGAATATTTTAAATATCGTTATGCCATTGCTACTTGTTGGAAGTTTCGAAATCTTGTTTATGATATTTTTGGTTACTTGAATGATTCTTTGAGTTCCATTTATGATTTTAAATTATCATAAATATGTTGAATCGAAATAAGGCGAAAAACTTACGACGCGAAAAAATAGAAGAGCGAAACACCGTATAAAATAAGGTTAAGAACAGACGGAAAATCTTTCAACAACATTTCTATTGTGTCTTCGCCTTTTTCGTTTAAGTAATAAAGTTGTAATGTGCGGAATAATCCGTACATTGGGAAAACCGCAGTGAAAACAAAATTGTACGAATTAAATTGTGTGTAAATTTTATCCGAAACCGAATAAAGAATGTAACTTAAAATTACTCCGGTTGTTGCAACGGTGATTAAAATATCGATTAATTTTTCGGAATAAAAATCGAGGACTTTGCGTGTTTCGTTTCCGTCTTTTTGTTTGCGTAACTCCGCTCCGCGTTTTAACGAAGCGAGAAAAAGCGAAAGAAAAATGATTGTGATAATCAACCAGTGGGAAACGGGAACCGCGATAGCGAAAGCACCGGCGTAAATTCTTAAAACGTAACCGCTTGAAATTGTAAGAATATCGATTATCGCAATTTGTTTCAGTTTAAATGTGTAAAAAAGATTAATAATTAAATAGAGTAAAATTACAATTAGTGCATCGCGTGAAATACCGGAAAGTAATGCAACAATTAAAACAAGCAAAGCAAGAACAGCAATAATTACAAATGCTTGATTAACGGAAATTTCGCCGCTTGCCAAAGGACGGTATTTTTTTACGGGATGATTTTTATCCTTCGGCAAATCGTGTAAATCGTTAATCACATAAACAAGCGATGCGGTAAAGGAAAAAAGAATAAATACAAAAATGGAATTTTCGAGAGCGGTTAAATTGGAAAATTCTTTTGCAAAAAGAAGCGGGACGAAAACAAATAAATTTTTTATCCAATGTTTAATGCGTAATAATTTCAATACCGGCATTTCGTCCCGCCGCTCCAAATAAAAATAAATTAAATGTAAACCGGTTCTTCGTAAGTGCCGAAATGTTTCTTCAGTTCGTTAACCATTTCGCCAAGTGTTACGTAGTTTTCCGCAGCTTCAATTAAAACGGGCATTAGGTTTTCGTTTTCTACAGCGGCATCGCCAATACGTTTAAGGCTACGTGCAACGGCTTCGTTATCGCGTTTTTTGCGTAAGCGTTGCAAACGTTCAACTTGTTTAGTTTCAACTTCGGGCGGAATGCGTAAAATCGGGATGTCGATTTTTTCGTCCTTATCAACAAACTCATTTACGCCAACAATATATTTCTCTTTCTTTTCCAATTCCATTTGATAGCGATAAGCCGCTTCGCCGATTTCACGTTGGAAATAGCCGGCTTCAATTGCGGGAATTACTCCGCCGAACGAGTCGATTTCTTCAAATATTTTATTTGCTTCTTCTTCCATTTTATCGGTAAGCGATTCAACGTAATAACTTCCGCCAAGCGGATCAATTGTATTTATTACGCCAGTTTCGTAAGCGAGGATTTGTTGCGTACGCAAAGCAATTTTAACCGCTTTTTCACTTGGCAATGCGAGAGTTTCGTCCATCGAATTTGTGTGTAACGATTGCGTTCCGCCAAGCACGGCAGCTAAAGCCTGAAATGCCGTACGTACAATGTTGTTTTCCGGCTGTTGAGCTGTAAGTGTGCAGCCCGCGGTTTGCGTATGGAAACGCATCCACCACGAGCGTGGATTTTTTGCTTTGTAAACTTCTTTTAATCTGCGTGCGTAAATTCTGCGGGCAGCACGGAACTTCGCAATTTCTTCGAAGAAATCGAGATGCGAGTTGAAGAAAAACGAAATACGCGGGGCAAAGGAGTCGATGTCCATTCCGCGTTCCAAACAGCTTTCGATGTAAGCAAAGCCATCGGCAAGTGTGTAAGCAAGTTCCTGAACAGCCGTGGAACCGGCTTCGCGAATGTGATAACCGCTAACGGAAATCGGATTCCATTTCGGGACTTCGTTTGTAGTGAACTCAATCATATCGGTAATTATTCGCATCGAAGGTGTAGGCGGGTAGATGAATTCCTTTTGTGCAATATATTCTTTAAGAATATCGTTCTGAAGTGTTCCGCGAAGTTGCGTAAAATCAACACCTTGTTTTTTTGCAACCGCAAGATAAAAAGCAAAAATCATCGCGGCGGGTGAATTGATTGTCATCGATGTGGAAACTTGATCAAGCGGGATTCCGTCAAAAAGAATTTCCATATCTTCGAGAGATGAGATAGCGACGCCGCAAACTCCAACTTCGCCTTTGCTCATTTCGGCATCGGCATCCCAGCCCATAAGCGTAGGTAAATCGAATGCAACGGAAAGTCCGGTTTGTCCTTTTTCAAGTAAATATTTGAAACGTTGATTTGTATCTTCCGGCGTTCCGAAACCAGCGAATTGCCGCATAGTCCAAATTTTACCTCGGTAGCCAGTTGCGTGAATTCCGCGAGTAAACGGGTATTGACCCGGGAAGCCGAGTTCGTCCATATAATTTTTATCTTCAATATCGGCGGGCGTGTAAAGTATGTTTACCTTACGTCCAGAAACGGATGTGAATTTCATTCCCGTTGTTTTAGCGGTTTTGAGAGTTTCTTCGTATTCTTCTTTTGCTTTGTGAAAGCGTTCGTCAATTTTCATTTTCACCTCTGTCTGTTTGAATTTCCGATTTCAAATTTATTAAAAATGATACGCTTTACAAAACGGATAAAACTTGTAGGTAATAATAGA
>CAYZGB010000066.1:0-11348 GCA_964477915.1 uncultured Melioribacter sp.
ATGAAATTTAAACGTTGTTTTCTCATTATCGTTATCTTTTACAACTATTCCGGCAGATTCTTGTCCTCTGTGCTGTAATGAATAAAGTCCGTAATAAGTATCAATCGCTGCGTCCGATGTGCCGTAAATACCGAATATTCCACAATAATCGTTTGGTTTTTCAGTGTGCATTTTACGAATTTCCTTAAATGAAAAGTTGAAAGTTAGTTAATTAGGAAAACGTTTACAAGAAAAGAAAATGCCCTTCGTGTGAAGGGCGAGCTTGTTGTCGGAACGGCGGGATTTGAACCCGCGACCTCTTGACCCCCAGTCAAGCGCGCTAACCGGGCTGCGCTACGTTCCGAACTCATAAAAATTTAGACTTCAAAAATAACAAAAATTCCTTCATTGCCAAGAGATCTTCTTTTAAATCCCTTTCTGTTTCAGTATAAATTTGCTTTTGTTTTGGTTTTGTAGTGGTTTTCAATTCATCGTTTTCATCGCTTTCCAGTAAACTTTGAGCAATTAATTTCTTCCTTTTTTTGCGTTTGGGTTGAAGTTCCAGTTTTTCATCTTCAAGAATTTTTCTTGCTCCCTCAAAAGTATATCTTTTATTTTTGAGCAGTTCTTTAATTTTAAGAATTAACTCAATGTCTTTGTGAGTGTAAATTCTGTTTCCTGCCCTATTTTTTGCAGGACGTAATTGCGGAAACTCACTTTCCCAATATCTCAAAGTATATTGTTCCAGTCCCGTTAACTTGCTTACTTCGCTAATTGAATAATATAATTTACGCATTTTTGGTACTTCAATTTTTGAAAATGAATGTAATTAAACTTTATGAAAAATTCAATAGGAAGGCTTTAATTTATTAGAAACAAATAAATTAAATGTTGTCTTTTATCTAATCGTATAGTGTGAAAATTTTCAAATGAAAAATAATTTAGATAAAATAAGATAAGCGAAATTTCATTTAGTGCGAATGAAATTTTAAATTAAATCCAAGAAAATCCGTATAAATTTTTCGAGTCCTTCTGCTAATAAATTAGAATTGATTTAATACAAAATACCAGAAAATAGAAAAACCATTAAATTATCATTTTGGCATTCGGTTTTTTATGCATTAAATTTGCAAATAATAGAAAATAAAATGGGACAAAAAATGAAAAAAATTGCAATTTTATTACTGTTTGTAATTTCTACTGCTTTTACACAAACAAAACATCCTTTAACGGTTGATGATATTTGGAAAATGAATCGCATCGGTTCGTTTGATATTTCTCCTGACGGCAAATATTTGGTTTTTGATGTTACACATTACTCAATGAAAGAAAACAAAGGCGATACCGATATTTGGATTGCAACAGTTGACGGAAAATCAGTAAAACCGGTTATTGCAACAAAAGATAGAGAAAGTTCGCCCAAATTTTCACCGGACGGGAAATCGATATATTTCTCTAAAAAAGGTCAAATTTACAAATCCGATTTAAACGGCAAAAATATTGAACAAGTTACGGATTTTTATCCGGGCGTTTACGGTATTCGATTTAATAAAACGGGAGATAAATTTTTATTCGTTACCGATGTTTATCCCGAATGTACAACTCCCGAGTGCAATAAAGAAAAAGACGAGGCAAAGAAAAACAATCCCGTTGATGTTCGTGTAATTACCGAACTTATGTTTCGCCACTGGGATCATTGGCGTGGTGAAAAACGAAGTCACTTGTTCCTTTATGATTTAGAACAAAACAAAGCAACCGATTTAATCCCCTACTCTGTTCACGATGTTCCTCCTGTGGATTTAGGTTCCACACACGATTACACTTTTTCCCCCGACGGAGATGAAGTTGCCTATGTAATGAACCCCGATAGCGTTCTTGCAATCAGTACGAACAATGAAATTTACACACTGGATTTACAAGATGTTTCCAACGGAAAATTCGAGCCGAAAAAAATATCCGTAAGTAAAGGAAATGACCACGGACCTTATTACTCACCCGATGGAAAATACATTGCATTTACTTCGATGAAGCGAGCCGGATTTGAAGCGGACAAACTAAATTTAATTTTATTCGATAGAAAGAACGGAACATTAAGAAATCTCACCGAAAAATTCGATCGTTCCGTTGGCGAACTTCAATGGTCTCCCGATTCCAAATACATTTATTTTACCGCGGCAAATTACATCTACAATTCCATTTACAAAATCGATATTGAATCGGGAAAAATTTCTTTACTTGTAGAAAAACACGTAAACAGCGGAATAAAAATTTCACCCGACGGGAAAAAACTTTATTTCAAACAGCAACGAACGACCCAACCTTACGAATTATTTTCTTACGATTTATCAAACGGCAAACTACAACAAATTACGCATATAAATTCCGAAATACTTAAAAACATTACCTTTAATGAAATCGAAACGTTTTGGAGCAAAGGTGCAAACGGCGATAGCGTTCAATCCATTTTAGTAAAACCACCCTTTTTCGATGCTTCTAAAAAATATCCGTTGATATTCTTAATTCACGGGGGACCGCAAGGACATTGGTCGGACGATTTTCATTACCGCTGGAATTTGCAAATGTTTGCGGCACCCGGCTACGTCGTAGTTGCTGTCAATCCTCGCGGAAGTGTCGGGTACGGACAAAAATTCACCGATGAAATTTCCGGCGACTGGGGAGGCAAAGCCTACGTCGATTTGATGAATTCGCTCGATAACGCATTAGAAAAATTCCCATTTATTGATAAGAAAAATCTCTTCGCTGCAGGCGCCTCTTACGGTGGATTTATGATTAACTGGATTGAAGGGCACACCGATAGATTCAATGCATTATTTTCACACGACGGCGTTTACGATCAAAAAAGTATGTACGGCTCAACCGAAGAACTTTGGTTTCCCGAGTGGGAATTTCGCGGAACGCCGTGGACAAATCCCGAAATGTATGAGAAATGGTCGCCAAGCAGTTACGTAAAAAATTTCAAAACCCCGATGTTAATTGTTCAAGGAGGACACGATTTCCGCGTCCCTCAAAATCAAGCGTTTCAACTATTTACCGCATTGCAACGTGTCGGTGTTGAAAGCAAATTACTCTATTTTCCAAACGAAACGCATTTTGTTTTAAAACCGCAAAATGCTAAATTCTGGTGGCAATCTCTTTTCGATTGGTTTAACAAACACAAGAGGTAAAAATGAAAGATATTGAAGATTTGAATTTCGAAGTCTCTTCGCCCGAAGAAGTTGAAGAAAAAACTGCGGAAATTGAAGAAAGCCTTTGGGCAAAGCTTGAACGAACCGGTAAAAAAATCACATTTGCTCAAGATATAATTGCACTTTACAATTACTTAAAAGATGAAAACGTTGCGTGGTACAGAAAAGCAATTGTAATCGGTGCATTGCTTTATTTTATTATTCCGGTTGATGCAATTCCCGATATGTCGCCACTCGTTGGTTATCTCGACGATTTGGGCGTAATCACAGCGGTAATAAAATATATGGGAAGCGAAATTCTTCCGTACTACAACAAGTGATTTAATCTTGTAAATGTAATTTAACAATCAAATCAATTTGATTTTAAGCCGCTTTCGGGCGGTCTTTTTTTATTTATTAAAAGAAGGCTTTGAATAACTTATCACTGTCATTCTGAATTTATTTCAGAATCTCGATTTTAGAGCGTAAGCAAACTTTTAGATGCTGAAACTCCCGACGTGTCGGGACAGCAAGACACATTTTTTGAGGTTATTCAAAGCCTTCTAAAAACCAATGCTAAATATTGGAAGGTTGTAAATGAGCGATAAACTTTATTCATTGCCAATTGAAAAATTACTTAAATGGATTTTAGATGAGGAAAAAACCGGATTTATTTTCGGAATTCCGCGAGAACTTTTTTTCGATGCCAATAAACAAACGAAGTTTAATATTTATAGATACGGGAAAAAACTCGACACGCCTCTTGGTGTTGCAGCGGGTCCGCACACTCAAATGGCACAAAACATAATTGCCGCTTGGCTTACAGGCTCTCGATACATTGAACTGAAAACCGTACAAACACTTGACGAACTCGAAATTACAAAGCCTTGTATCGATATGACCGACGAAGGCTACAATTGCGAATGGTCGCAAGAGTTAAAAATCGATAATTCGTTCGAAGAATATTTAAACGCTTGGATTATCATTCACATTCTAAACGATAAATTTTTTAACCGCACTCCGGAAGAACCCGGATTTATTTTTAATATGAGCGTCGGTTACGACTTGCAAGGCATTATGAAACCTAACGTCCAGCGCTTTCTCGATAAAATGGCAAACGCACAGCCCGAGCTTGACGAAAAAATCGAACGCATCGCTAAATTCTACCCGAGAGTTAACGAACTAAATATCCCTTCGAAAATATCGGACAATGTAACCCTTTCTACAATGCACGGATGCCCGCCTGACGAAATAGAAAGCATTGCAAATTATTTGCTTACCGAAAGAAAACTGAACACGGCAGTTAAACTTAATCCCACACTGCTCGGGAAAGAAGATTTACGAAAAATACTAAATGATAAACTCGGATACGAAACCGTTGTTCCTGACGAAGCATTCGAACACGACTTGAAACTTGAAGATGCAATCGGAATAATCGAACGACTTACTCAAACGGCAAAAGAAAACGATTTGGAATTCGGTTTAAAACTAACGAACACACTGGAATCATTGAACGAAACTAAGTTTTTGCCAAAAGATGAAAAAATGGTTTATATGAGCGGACGTGCGTTGCATCCTATTTCGATTAATCTTGCCGCTAAATTGCAAAATATTTTCGACGGCAATTTGGATATTTCGTTTTCCGCCGGTGTGGATGCTTTTAACATTGCGGATGTTTTGGTTTGCGGAATTAAGCCTGTTACGGTTTGTTCCGATTTATTAAAACCCGGCGGTTACGGACGAATGGCACAATATTTTGACGAATTGGAAAGTGCTTTCGAAAAAACAAATTCTAAATCGATTGAAGAGTTCATTGTAAAATCAAGCAATTCTCATAATCTTAAAAATGCTGCATTTGAAAACCTTAATAATTACGCCGAAAAAGTTTTAACCGAAAAACGATACGCAAAAGATGTTTACAAATTCGATACAATCAAAACCGAAAGAAAACTTACTGCTTACGATTGCATTTACGCACCCTGCACCGAAACTTGTGCGGTTTCGCAGGACGTTCCCGAATATATGTGGCACACTGCAAACGGCGAATATGAAAAAGCGTTCGAGGCAATAATTAAAGCAAATCCTTTACCGAACGTAACGGGAATGGTTTGCGATCATTTATGCCAAACAAAATGTACGCGAATTAATTACGACGACCCGCTTTTAATTAGAGAGATCAAGCGATTTGTTTCGGACAAAGTTTCGGACAAATTCGAATTGCAACCGAAAGAACAAAACGGAATTTCTGTTGCAATAATCGGGGCAGGTCCATCGGGCCTTTCCGCCGCTTATTTTCTTGCACTTGAAGGTTGCAAAGTTGAAGTTTTCGAAAGCAATAATTTTGCGGGCGGAATGCCTTCGGCAACAATTCCGGTATTTAGAATCAACAACGAAAATCTACGTAAAGATGTTGAAAACATTGAAAAACTTGGAGTAAAATTCCATTTCGATTATCAGATAACGGAAGAAAAATTCAAATCTATTTCTGAAAAATACGATTACATTTACATTGCTGTTGGGGCGCAGAAAGGTAAAAAACTTGGCATTGACGGTGAAAACTTGCCAAACATTTTGGATCAGCTTGAATTTTTACGCAAAGCAAAAGAAAATCCCGTAATGAATATTGGCAATAGCGTTGCTATTATTGGAGGCGGTAATTCAGCAATGGATGCTGCACGAACCGCAAAAAGAATTGTTGGTGCAGCCGGAAAAGTTAGTGTAATTTATCGTAGAACTAAAAAAGAAATGCCAGCCGATAGAGACGAAATAGAAGCACTTGCGGAAGAAGGGATTGAAATTATCGAATTAACTACCCCCGAGAAGATTTTCGAAAAAGACGGAAAGTTACACCTTGTCTGCTCGAAAATGAAATTAGGCGAAAAAGATTCTTCGGGCAGAGCAAAGCCAATAAAGATAGATGGTTCAGAATTCGGACTCGTTTTCGATACGATAATTACTGCAATCGGGCAAGATACGGTTCTCGACTTTTTCCCAAACAAAAAATTAGAAATTGACGAGGTTACAAACGAAACGCAAATCCCCAATGTTTTTGCGGGCGGCGATGTTGTGCGTGGTGCGGACTCTTTAATTAATGCGGTTGCCGACGGACAGAAAGTCGCCAAAATAATTTTGGAAAGAATCGGTAAAGAATTAAATATTGCTGTAAACGGAAAAGATAAACTTTCCAAAGCGGAACAGCGAGTAAAATACGCTACAAGAAAATACGGCATTGAAATGCCAGTGGTTCCAATCGAAAAACGAATTACGTTCGAAACCGTTCATCCTCTATTAACAGAAGAGCAAGCGAAAGAAGAAGCCGAAAGATGTTTGTTTTGCAACGATGTTTGCAACGTGTGTGTTACCGTTTGTCCGAATTTGGCAAATCTTCCATTCGATACCGAGCCGTTCGAATCAAAATATCCAGTAATTGAATTTAACGGAATTGAGTACAAAATTTTGAACTACAAAACATTTAAGGTTGAGCAAATTCACCAAATAATCAACATCGGTGATTTTTGTAACGAGTGCGGGAATTGCAATACGTTTTGTCCGACAAGCGGAGCACCCTACAAAATCAAGCCGAAATTTTACCTAACTCGTGAATCGTTTGAAAATGAAGATAATTGCTACATGCTCGAAAAAAATTCTATTATTTACAAGAGCAAAGAGTATCTAATTTCATTAACATTCGGAAACGGTTCAATTAAAATTGCAAGCAATATTTTCAATGCGGAAATGAATGCGGATGATTTTTCGCTTTTAGATTTTCATTCCGAAACAAACGGCATTTTCGATTTTAGTAAAGTTTCCGAGATGATTTATCTTTACAAAAACTTACGAGAAATTCCGCCCTTTAATTCGCTTCACTAAATTCTTGAAAAATAAATCCTTTACGGAAAAATAATCGAAGGCAAACTGAACTTAGAAATTTTACCAATCGAATATTCGCTTCCGTTTAGAATTGAACGTGCGGCTAAAATTCCGCTTTCGATTGCAGGACCAATTCCCTCTCCCATATCGATTGTTGCCAAACCGATTGCATCGCCAACAATAAAAGCATTTTCGTGTCGAATTGTTTTAACGTTCGAACGTAAATAATAGGAATGACCTTTTTCGTTGAAACGATGATTCACAACAAGATTTTCTTTTCGCAATTTCGTGACGAAATTCTCCCAATGCTCACGAATGTTTTTCCCTTTCCGTTTTAATCCGTAAAACGTTCCGCCCAAACCGATATTCAAAAATCCGTTTGCTTTCGGCACGTACCAAGCGTAACCGCGTAATCCCAAATCGCCAAAGAAAAGTAAGCAACGTTCGTCCTGCCAATTGTATTCGAATTCTTCTTCGAGTGCAACTATCTTATTTTCGAGAGCACGCGGATTTAGTTTTTTAAAAATTGTGTGATAAACAGGACAATGCGTTCCGCCCGCCCCGATTAAATATTTTGATTTGAATTTTTCATCAATGATAAAATAGCCGTTACTCTTTTCAATTTTTTCAACCTTGTGTTGATAAAGTTCAACGCTGGAAAGTTCGTGCAACCAATTATCAAACTCGTATCTGCGGATTGAATATTGCTTTGTTTTTATTGGAATCCTGAATTTACCGAAATCGTAATGAAGTTTGTCAAAAGTTAAAATTCCGTACGGATAATCATTTACTGAAACATCTAACAAAGAAAACACTTTCGGCGTAACCCAGCCGGCACAAAGTTTTACACGCGGAAAATTTTCTTTATCAAGAATTATCACTTCGCGATTGTTCTTTTTAAGTTCAAGTGCAGCAGCCGAGCCGGCAGGTCCACCGCCAACAATAATTGTTTCAACTTCAATCATTTAACACACTCTGCTATTCGGTTGTTTGCGTCCGATGTGAGTAAAAACAATTTGCCAAAGTTGAGTTTCCCGCGAACGAAATCCCGCAGCACTGCTTAACAAATAAAAATCCCACATTCTCTTAAATCGCTCTCCATATTTGTCTTTGAGCTCGTCCCAATGTTTATTTACATTTTCGTACCACGCCATAAGCGTTTTGTCGTAATCGGGACCGAAGTTATGCCAATCTTCCATTACGAACAAGCCTTCCATCGCTTTACCGAGTTGAGCAATTGAAGGAAGCATTCCGTTTGGGAAAATGTATTTCGTAAGCCAAGGATTTGCCGTTGTTGCACTATCGTTCCTTCCGATTGTGTGAATAAATCCAATGCCATCCGGTTTGAGCGTTCTTTTTACAACTTCCATATACGTTCTGTAATTTTTATAACCGACGTGTTCCATTATTCCAATTGAAATTACTCTATCGTACGTTCCTTCGGCTTTACGATAATCGTCAAGATGAAATTCAACGGGCAAATCTTTGTAACGTTCGCGTGCGTATTCGTATTGATTTTTCGATACGGTAAAGCCCGTAACGTGAACACCGTATTTTTCCGCGGCATAACCGGCAAACGAACCGAAACCACAACCGAGTTCAAGAATTTTCATTCCGGGTTCAAGTTGTAATTTTCGGCAAATCAATTCAAGTTTCGCTTCTTGTGCTTCGTCCAAATTCGAAGTGTTTTTCCAGTAGGCACTTGTGTAGTTCATTCTTTTATCGAGCATTCGTTCGTAAAGGTCGTTTCCCAAATCGTAATGTTTTTCGCCTACTTCCCTTGCCCGCGATTCTTTTTGCAGATTAAACAATTTCGTTCGCAAAATAATTAAAGCGATTTTCCAATTCCCTTTAATTTTTTCTTCCAACTTGGCAAGAGCAAGTTTTGTGATTAGCTCGTCCATTTGTTCGCACGACCACCAGCCGTCCATATACGATTCGCCGAAGCCAAGAAAAGCATCGTTAATTACGCGTTTGTAAAATCTTTCGTCGTGAATTTGTATATCAAAAGGACGATTGCCGTTTATCTGTATTCCAGCCGATTCGAAAAGTTCGGTAACAACGGATTTTGCATCTCTTACAGCCATTCCCGTCTCCTAAAAATTATTTAATCAAAGAAGCAAAAGAACTTACTTCGCTTTTACTTTTAATATGTCATCCCACGAGGTTGTGTAAGCGGGCGAAAATAAATTCCGCTTTATTCTCCACGTTTCCGTAGGAGTAATCGAAGCAATACGAATTGCATCTTTTCCAAATCTTTTGTTAATCTTTTCAATTGCTTCGGTAATTTTTTTATCCTTCTTAAAATCAAAATCGTAAAACATATCGGGTTGAACGGCGGAATCATCGGAAATGCCCGTAACAATTACGCCTGCTCGTTTGTAGTTGTAGTCTTCGATGAAAATTTTATCGAGTGCGAATTTGGCATATTTTACAAGCTCGAAATCGCTTGCCGTTTGAACAGGTAAAGCAACCGTAAAACTATTGCGATATTGAGGCTCGTCGAGTCTGTGCCTATCGGTTGCAACAAATACGGTAATAAACGATGCAACCGATTTTTGCTTACGCAATTTTTGAGCACATCTTACGGCAAATGTGGAAACCGCAGTCGAAATCAAATCGTAATCGGAAGTTGATTTCCCAAATGTTCGCGTTGTTGCAATTGATTTTTTAGGCGGACGAACATCTTCCAATTCGATTGTGTTAATTCCTTTTAACTCTTGTTGTGTTTTAAGCCCGGTAATTGTCATTTGACGTTTTACCCAATCTTCCGGCAATTTGGTAAAATCGTAAGCGGTGTTTACGTTGTTTGCCTTTAATTTAATTGCAAAGCGTCGCCCAATTCCCCAGACTTCTTCAATCGGTGTTTGTTTTAACGCTTCGGTAATTTCATTTTCGTCTTGTAAATAAAGGACGCCATCGTATTGCGGATTTCTTTTGGCAAGATGATTTGCCACTTTCGCCAAAGTTTTTGTTTTGGAAATTCCGACGCTCACCGGAATTCCGATATTTTTCCGCACGGTTTTTCTGATTTGCCTTCCGAGTTCTTCTGTCGGTGCAACTTGATGAAGATTACGAAAATCGAGAAAAGCTTCGTCAATCGAATAAATTTCGATCTGCGGCGTAAACTCCCGTAAAATATCGTGCATACGTTGACTAATATCGCCATACAAAGTAAAATTGGTACTGAAAATCTTAACGTTGTGTTTGCGGAATGTTTCTTCCAATTGGAAAGCCGGTTCGCCCATTTTAATTCCGAGTGCTTTTGCTTCGTTCGAACGAGCGATAACGCAGCCGTCGTTATTGCTTAAAACCACAACAGGTTTGCCGTTCAACGTCGGGTCGAAAATTCTTTCGCAACTTACGTAAAAATTATTTGCATCGACAAGTGCAAACATTTCGGCTTTCTCCTAAATTCGACAAGACGTTAAACTAAAAAATATTAAATTTGATAATTCAAAAATAAGAGATATGAAGCTTCTATGTTTGTTAATTTTTCAGATATACCCGGCAAAAAAAATTTAATGCTCGATTTTCTTTACGAATTCGAAAACGTTGAAAAATACGGATTGAAAAATTTTCGCGACCTTGATGTAATTGCCGAACATATTGAAAATATTAGGCTTAACGAATATCCGCACAGAATGAAACTTGTGGAAATATTGAAAGAGCAATACAAAGATTACTCCCCTTCGCAATTGACAAGAAAAAATATTAATTCCTTTCATTCGAATAAAACGCTCGCTATTGTTGCCGCACAGCAAATCGGACTTTTCGGCGGTCCGCTGCAATATTTTTACAAAATTATTTCGGCAATAAAATTAGCACGAAAATTTAACGAGGTCTTCGAAGATTACAATTTTGTGCCGGTTTTCTGGCTCGAAAGTGAAGATACCGATTTTGAAAATGCTTCGGTTACACACACTTACAATTACGATAAAGCAATTCGCAAATTGGAATACGACGACGGCGAAAAAGAAGAACGAAACTTGCGCGTTGTCGGAAATATTCCGATTACCGATGCAATCGATAAAACATTTGCGGAATTGAAAAAAATACTCAAACAAACTTCGCACACCGCCGAACTTTTCGATTTGTTAAAGTCTTCATTTAAGAAAGGCACAGATTTTAAAACAGCTTTTCACAAATTGTTGTTCGAAATTTTTGACGAATACGGATTAATTATTTTCGACGGAAATTGTCGCGAGTGTAAAATTCTTGCGAAAAATTTGTTTGCCGAAAGCATTAAAAATTACGACGAATTATCAATCGAAGGAATTAGACGCTCGGCAGAACTTGAAGAAGAATATCATA
>CAYZGB010000067.1:0-11325 GCA_964477915.1 uncultured Melioribacter sp.
CCGTAGCTCAATTGGATAGAGCGTCTGACTACGGATCAGAAGGTTGGGGGTTCGAATCCTCCCGGGCGTACAAATTCAACTCTCGCTTATCATTTCAAAAAAAAGATGAAAAATAATATATTCTTAACATCTCTTATTTTCCCCTTGATTTTATTGGCTTTTGTCTCTTGCTCGGAAAATCAACATAATGATGAAATTGAACAACCAGCAACTCACATTATCGTTCCGCTTTACAGTTTTCCAACAGATGATAACGGAAATATTTGGGCGTCGGTTTATTCCGCTTCGCAAGAAGTTCCGATTGACGTTATTTGGGGAATGGTCGATACACTCGACGCTCCGATTTATCGCGTTTACACGGATTGGTTGAAAAAAAGTAAATACATCGGTTTGTATGCTTATGTTGCAACAACTTCGGGCGAGAGAGAAATGCAAGATGTAAAAAACGAAATAGATTTTTACGCCAATAATTTCAATATCGACGGAATTTTTTTCGATGAAGTTACAAGCGATTCGCAATATATTCCTTACTACCGCAACATTGTAAGTTACGCGAAACAAAATCCCAAAATTAAAAAAGCGATACTTAATTCAAGTTACGCACCGGTTGATTTCCTCGAAAAAACTGATGGCGATGTTTTAATCATTTTTGAAAATTACGGCAGCGATTGGGATAATTTTACGGTGCAAGATTACAACCCGATGTTACCCGAAGAAAAAGCAGTAATTGTTAGCAATGTAAATTCAAGTACAAGAATGGAAGAAATTATTAATGAAGCCGTAGAGAATAACATCGGACATATTTTTGTAACCGATAGAGGTTACGACTTTTTACCTTCCTACTGGAACGATGAGGTAAATTTGATTAAAGAAATAAATCGTAATTCCCGAAATCGCGCGTTACGAATTTCCGATGATTTAATAATTAATTAGTCAATTCAAGAAACAACCTTTGCCGTCTCCCTTCCCAAAATCAGTTTCGGACGAAGAAGAAAAAAATTAGCTAAAAAACAAAAACTTTTATCTTTTTACTTTAATCTTTTATCTTAAAGAAAATACGAAATATCTCCTGCACCTTCTCTAATTATTTCGGGTTCGTCTTTGCTTAAATCAACTATCGTGGAAGCCTCGCCGTCCAAAACTCCCATTGCAAGCATTAAATCCACAGCGTGCCCGAAAACTCTGCGAATTTCTTCGGGATTGTGATAAGTTTCGCCAAGGCGGTTTGTTACGCTTGTGCTTAAAATCGGGCGTCCCAAAGCCTTTGCCAATTCAATAGCAACGGGATTATTAGGAATGCGAATACCGACGGTTTTGCGTTTTGTGATTAATTTTTTCGGGACTTCGCGGGAAGCGGGCAGAACAAATGTGTAAGGTCCGGGTAAGAGTTTTTTCATTTTTTTGTATGCATAATCGGATACTTTGGCGTATTTCGAAATATCTTTTAAATCGGGACAAACAAAACTGTAAAGTTTGGTTTTTGCTTCGTTTTTAATTGCGTAAATTCTTTCGAGTGCATCGTGGTTGAAAATATCACATCCGAAACCGTAAAGCGTATCGGTAGGATAAATAATCACACCGCCGTTTTCAAGTACTTCAACTGCTTTGTTGATATATCTTTGTTGCGGGTTATCGGGGTGAAGTTCGTAGTATTCCATAATTTTTCTCCGCTTTAATTTTAATGATTATTAACTTTACATTACAAAAACATAATAAAAACATTTTTCAATGAAATTCAAGTTTAAAATTCCGCGACAAGTTGTAATTCTCGGATTAATCAGTTTTTTTACCGATTTTGCAAGCGAAATGCTTTATCCCGTTGTGCCGATTTTTCTTACCTCCGTTCTCGGCGCTTCAATGTCTATTGTCGGATTAATCGAAGGTGTTGCCGAAGTTCTTGCAAATCTTCTCAAAGGATTTTTCGGAATTATTTCGGACAAAATAAAAAAGCGTGCAATTTTTGTTAAAACCGGTTATTCTCTTTCCGCACTTGTAAAACCATTACCAGGATTTTTCCCTTATGTTTCGATTGTGGCAATTGCCCGCTCGTTGGATAGAATTGGGAAAGGTATCAGAACTTCCCCGCGCGATGCGTTAATTGCCGCCGAAGCAAACGATAAAAACAAAGGGACGCTTTTCGGATTTCACAGAAGTTTGGACACTTTGGGCGCTGTTGCCGGTCCACTTACCGCATTACTTATTTTAGCCATAACTAACGAAAATTACAGAGCGGTATTTTATTTTTCGATAATTCCTTCGCTCGGTGCAATTTATTTTGCCTTCAAAACAAAAGATAAGTTTGCAGGAACAGTAAATAAAACCTTTTACAATTTTAAGGAATTTGTGAAAAACTCTCCGAGTAACATTAAGCGATTACTTTTGCTTGTTACAATTTTTTCATTAGTAAACAGCAGCGATGTTTTTTTGATTTTGCGAGTTAAAAATATTTTTGCATCCGATAGTTACGCAATTTGGGCTTACTTATTCTACAATCTGATTTACGCTGTTTTTTCATTCCCCGCAGGAATTTTGTCGGATAAATTTTCGAAACGAATTGTTTTCGCTACCGGATTGTTAATTTTTTCAATAGTCTATTTTCTGTTCGCTACATCCGTAAAATTATTCGTAATTGCATTTGCTTTTGTTTTATACGGATTTTATTCAGCCACAACCGATGGAATATTAAAAGGTTGGATTTCCGATTTCATCGGCGAAACATATCGAGCATCGGCAATTGGTATTTTTAATTTGTTTATGGGAATTGCAATGATGCTTTCTTCAATAATCACCGGAATTTTGTGGGATGCTTTCGGACCTGAAATTCCCTTCTTGATTAGCTCGGTTGTTTCGTTTATTGTTGGAATTTTAGTATTTATTTCTCCAATAGTAAGAAGAGCTAACGAGAATTAATTCTGCCATATTATTTATGAATTTAATTTTTACTTAAAAAACGAAAGTAGGAACTAAAATTTTTCAACATTTTTAAATAATGAATCTATTTTATCTTGCAGCTCAATTGTTTTAGAAAGTGCCGTTACAATTTTACAATAATTCTTTATTTCATCTAATGTAAGTGATTTACCTTTTCGGTCTTTAAGCCACTTATTACAGACTTGGTATCCGCCAATTTGATATTGCCAAACTTCTTCTTTAATCCCATCAAAATATTGTTCGTTATTTATCCACACATTTTCATCTTCATATTTTACGAACTCTACTTTGTTAGTTCCGGCAACAGGGAATTTTGAAATTGTGTTCTCCAAATATTTTGATTTAAGCAAATGTAAATCGGCAAGTTCATTTCCGAGTTTACCAAGTTTAATAAACAATTTGTAGTTTTTCGTAAAAGGAATTCTTGGGAAATCAATTCTTAAAAATTCCGAATATTTTTGACGGTAAGTATTACTGAAAAGAATAGCGTAAACGTAATAAAATATTTCTTCGGGTTTTGTTTTTTTACCATAATCTTGTTCAAGTTTCGATAAAAGTTCATTTGAGATATTCGGGCGTTTATAACCATACGGAACTTCCGGTTCGAAAATTAGCATTACGGCTGGATTTATACGTTTTTTCTTAGTTTCTTTAAAAATGTATAATGGGAATAAATAAGTAATTTCGCTTGTATTATTTGAAACAAACGAGCTTTCAATCATCAAATCGGTAATAAGAATATGTCTCCAATTTCTACTTGCTTTACTTTGCTTGGAAATAGCCAACCCTAAATTTTCCCTTAACATATGCCGCATAACAACTCCACGTGGCATACAGTGAAAACCACGTGAGTTTCCAGTGTAATATGTGTAACGAATATCAAACGGACGATACAAAATAGGCACTAATTTATTTTTGTCAGTCCCGCTTTCTATCAAATCTTTTTGAGCCCATTCTACTTTCCAATCGCGAACATCTTTGCCAAGTTGATAAGTTTTTCTTGCTAATTCAGGATCTAATTTTATGAAATTTTTTATGCGTCCCCAAATTTCATCTTTTGTCCAGCCGATTGTGAAATTATCCCTCGCCGTAACAATTCCGACACTGTTTACCGGAAAAATATCAGTTACTTTATAATACGATTGATACTTTGCCAACAATTTGTAATCCTGCGGAATGAAAAGGTAATATTTCCCTTGTGGTTTTAGTTTTTGCCATTTAACATTTTTAATATTGTGATTATTTAACCAATCGTACTTGTGTTTTCTTGTCCCAAAAATTTCGTGATGATAAACAGATTTTCTTTTACTTTTTTTATATTTGATAAAAAACGAAATCGCCACACCTTGACGAATATCAAACACGTTTTCATCTTTTCCGCCGTCCGGTGCTTTTTCCTTTTTCAATCCGTTTCCGTGTAAATCGAGGACGTAAATTTCATCAAAGCTATTCATTAACGATTGACGCATTCCTCGGAAAGTCGGGTTATCGAGGTAGCTATGATTTGTGATAAATCCTAATACGCCTTCGGCAGCTTCATCAATTTTCCACTGGGCAAAACGGATAAATTTAACATAATCATCTTGTAACCATTTGGGATTTTTCTCTTCGAGCGGTTTACCGTCAACTTGGTAATATTCTTTTATCGCTTCGGAAATCCATTCGCCTTTGTTTGATGAATGTCCCGAATATGGCGGATTGCCAAGTATTACTAAAATCGGAACTTGCTTTTTAACTTTGCCCGCTTCGTGGCTTTCGTGCGAAAGAGAAGACATTCCTGGGAACTTTGTTTCTTCAAGTTCCTTCATTTCGAGTGTGTTTGTCAAATAATATTTCACACGTTCATTTTCTTCCATTTTGTAACCGAGCTCTTCCAAAAGGAAGGACATTTTCATATGCCCGATAGCATACGGTGCCATCATAAGTTCAAAAGAATAAAAGTTCTGTAAAATTTGTTCTTTCAGAAAAGTTCGGACAACGCCTTCGCCGTATTTATTTACAATTTCCGAAACAGCCGTTTCAATTGATTTTGCCAAAAAACCGAGAGTTCCACCGGCAGGGTCGAGCAATGTTACATTTTTGGAAGCGAGCCCATCGGAAAGATTAAATTTTTCTTTAAGTATTTCGTGAAGCGAATGAACAATAAACGAAATAACCGGTTCGGGCGTGTAATACACTCCGCGTCTTTCTCTTGTTTCGGGATCGTAAACGGAAAGAAATGTTTCGTAAAAATGTAAAATCGGGTCGTTGCCTTTTCCTTCGTGGTAATATTGTTCGAGAATTCTTTTTACATCAGCAACATTAAGAACTTCGGCAATATCGTCGATTATTATTTCCATTTGCCGGGGCAAATCTTCCAACGAAATAAACTTAAAAACATCTCGCAGAATACCAATCGATTTAGGAATAAGCGAGTAAGCAAGTTTTCTATTAAACTCTCCGTTGGCTCTTAATCTTGCGGCAAATAATCCGTAAGTAATTGTTTGCGAATAAAGATCGGCAAATTCATCTTCGCTTATTCCGGCAATTAAAAACTCCTTAAATGCGTTGTAAAATGCGTGAATTGATTCCGTGCCTTGTCTTAATTCTTCGCTTACAATTTCATCTTTTAAAAATTTAGTTCTTTTCGCAAGCTCAACAGCAAGTGTTTTTGATGTGTAAGTTCGCGGCAAAGAAAAATCAAGAAATCTTTCGAGTAGCTCAAAAAAATCGGATTCATTTTCAACCGGTGGAACTGCCGAAAGTTTTTTAATTACAAAAGCCCGTGCGATTGTTACTTTAGCAATTCTCTCTTCATTTCTGTATAAACGAAACTCCGTGAAGTTAGTTAATATTACATTTGGAAATGTTGATAAATATCTTTTAATCTGTTCACTTTCTTCAATTCTATCAAGATCGGTTCCTAAATCTTTTGCTTCAATGTATCCGGTAATTTTTTGCTTTCCGTCCCAAATTCTGAAATCGGGATTTCCGGCTTCCGTTTTTTTAGGAAGAATTGTAACATCAATTTTTTTGTTCCGTTTGATTTCGGAAAACTCGGTAATAAAATCAGCAAGATGCTTGTAGTAACTTTCTTCCCTCGCATCGCCCTTTTGGAAAGTCTTAAATAATTCGGATAAATACTTCTCAATCATAATTAAAATTTTTTCTGGAAATGTTTCTAATATAACTAATCAACATTAAATTTTCCTCAATTCACTATCAGAAAAACAAAACCGGGATTTTCAGAATAAGTAATAGTGAGAAAAAAAATGCCGTCCCAAAATTTTTTCAGGACGGCAATTCAAAATAGATTATTAAACATGTTTTATTAGATTAGTCCATCAACAATACTTCACGAATTCTTTCCATTGCCCAGTCAATTTCTTCTTTTTTGATAATAAGCGGCGGAGCAAAACGTATTACGTTTTCGTGAGTTTCTTTTGCAAGTATTCCGCGTTCCATCAATGCTTCGCAAAATCTTCTTGCACCACCGGCTTCTTCATTTAATTCAACACCAATAAATAAGCCTTTTCCACGAATTTCTTTAACGTGTTTCGAGTTAATTTCACGTAATTTTTCACGGAAATATTTTCCCATATTGTAGGAATTTTCGATTAAATTTTCTTCAACCAAAACTTTAATTGCTTCGCGTGCAACCGCTGCACCAAGCGGATTTCCGCCAAAAGTAGATCCGTGGTCTCCCGGATTAAATACATCCATTACTTCTTTTTTGGCAAGGAATGCCGACACGGGATACAAACCACCCGAAAGTGCTTTGCCGATTGTTACTGCATCGGGTTTAATTCCTTCGTATTCGTAAGCAAAAAGTTTTCCGCTTCGTCCCAAACCCGATTGTATTTCATCGGTAATTAACAGCACGTTATTCTTTTGGCAAATTTCATAAGCCTCTTTCAAGTAACCTTCGGGAGGAACAACAACTCCGCCTTCGCCTTGAATTGGTTCAACGAGGAAAGCAACGGTATTTTCGGTAATTGCTTCTTCCAAAGCTTTTGCATTTCCGTATTCTACAATCTTAAATCCAGGTGTAAACGGGCCGAAACCGTCTTTGTATTGCTCTTCGGTTGAAAAAGAAATAATTGTAATTGTCCTACCGGCAAAGTTGTTAGAGCAAGCAATAATTTCCGCTTTGTGTTCGGGAACTCCTTTTACCTTGTAACCCCACTTGCGTGCAGCTTTAAGTGCTGTTTCAACGGCTTCCGCACCGGAATTCATAGGAAGAATTTTTTCGAAGCCGGTTAATTCCGATAGTTCTTTATAAAAAAGCGGAAGCTGACTATTGCGAAATGCACGAGAAGTAAGCGTTACTTTTTCGGCTTGATTTTTCAGTGCATTAACAATCCGTGGATGGCAATGCCCTTGATTTACTGCGGAATATGCAGCAAGGCAATCCATATATTTTTTCCCTTCAACATCATAAACCCAAATACCTTCGGCTCTTTCAATTACCACATCAAGCGGATGATAATTGTGAGCACCGTATTTTTCTTCAATTGCAATGAAATCTTGTGTCGTCATTTTATCTCCTTTATTTTTGATTTAAATTTTTCAGCGTAAGTCCGAAATTTAGTTTTAATGTAAATCATTACAAAGAACTTTTCGTCGGTTGTGTGAAAATTAAATTTTGATAATTCCAAGGTTAAATGTTATCTAACAAAATGGAAGCGCCTTACAGTTTCAAATTTAACTCTTCTTTTGTTTTCACGGTGAATTGTTCCCTACAAACGAAATTGTATTTCGTTATAATAAAACGCACAAAACAAATTGTCATTTCGACGAAGACGACGCAGTCGGATGAGGAGAAATCTTTATTAAGGTTAATAGTCTGTTTGTTGTTTCACTCTTACGGAGCCTTGATTTTATTGGATATTCTGTTCCTACAAAAATGTTGTCCCTACGGGACTTTTCGAAATAAAATTTCGGATGCTATTTCCATCCAAAACTCAGTTTCGGGCAGAGAGAAACTGACCGCTGAACGCTGAAGTTTTCCGCTCACTGCTCACTCTTCACCGCTCACACAAAAATTAATATCAGCGAAAATCATAAAATATAAGATAAATCTGCATCCCATTTACTCCGTTCGCTCGCAATGACAATTTTGAATTTGTAATTGGGTATCAAATGTTATCTAACAAAAGGAAAGAATCTTTCTGTTTCAAATTCAATTTTTCTTTTGTCTTTTCTGGAAATTTGCAAATTCTTTTTAACGGACAATTTCCGCACTTCGGATTTTTAACGCAGTGTGTTCGTCCTAATTTTATTAGGTTTGTGTGAAATTGATGTGCAATATTTTCGGGAAAATTTTGATTTATTTCCCAAAATGTTTTTTCGGGCGAGGAAGTTTTTACCAAACCAATTCTGTTTAATGTTCGATGAACGTGCGTATCTACGGGACAAATATTTTTTTTGAACGAAAACAACAAAACGCAGCTCGCCGTTTTAACACCAATGCCTTTCATTGTTGATAATTCTTTAACTGCATCAAGTTCGTTCATTTTCGAATATTCGGTTAAATCTATTTCCCCGAATTTATTTTTTATTGTTTTTACAAAATTTTTAATAGCCGCTGCTTTTTGCTTTGGCAATCCCGCCACGCGAATTACTTCTTCAATCTCTTCTTCTTCAATATTTTCAAGCATTTCCCAATTCGGGTATTTTTCTTTCAGTTGTTTAAATGCTTTGTAGGAATTGTTATCATTTGTGTTTTGCGAAAGAATTGTTCCAATCATCATATCAACCGGATCGGAGTCTTCTTTCCTTGCCGGAATTCCGAAATATTCGACGAGCAGTTCATCAATTTTTTTGATTTTATTTATTTGTCGTTTGTTCATTTCTAAAAGGATTTCTTTACTTAAATTTGTTTTTTACATTAATTTTATTGACGTAAAAATAACTATTTATTTCACGAGTTGAAAAAGCCTAATTTTTCGGAGGTAAAATGGGAACATTAATGGTAAGTGTTTCGGGAATACGCGGAATTGTTGGCGATGGACTTGAACCTGAAACAATAATTAAATATTTGAAAGCATACGTAAAATTTACAGGGAAAGGAAAAATTGTAATTGGCTCGGACGGAAGAATAACCGGCAATATTGTTCGTAATATTGTAACCGGAACGCTAAACGCAATGGGAATGGATGTTTACGATATTGGAGTTTGTCCTACGCCGACCGTATTGTTTAACGTTCGTAAACTCAATGCCGTTGGTGGAATTTCAATTTCGGCAAGCCACAACCCAAACGAATGGAACGCTTTGAAATTACTGAACTCGGAAGGAGAATTTTTAACACCCGAGCAAAGTAAAGAGATGCTTTCCTATCTCGATGATTCGAACGGAAATGATGTTTACGTCAGTTGGGATAATATCGGTAAAACTTTTGATTATTCGGAAGGCTTGCAAAACCACGTAGATGCCGTATTAGAAATGGATGTTCTGAATTTAAGTGAATTGAAAGCCCGTAAATTCAAGGTTTTGCTCGATTGTGTTAACGGCGCCGGAAGTTGGGTGATGAAAAACTTCCTCGAAAAATTAGGTTGCGAGGTAATTGAAAAGGATTGCGAAAAATCCGGCATATTCCCCCGTAAACCGGAACCTGTTCCCGAAAATCTTACCGAAACAATGAATGCAATAAAAGAAAATAATGTTGATTTGGGAATTGTTGTCGATCCCGATGTTGATAGGCTTGTGCTGCTTACGGAAAAAGGCGAACCGTTCATTGAAGAAAACACAATTACGCAAGCCGTAAAATTTATTCTCGGAAAAACAAAAGGTAACGTTGTAGTAAATCTTTCAACAACTCGTGCAGTTGAGGACGTAGCAAAGGAATTTGGCGTTACTGTTTTTCGCTCACCGGTTGGCGAAGCAAACGTGGTAAAATTAATGAAAGAAGTTAATGCGGTAATTGGAGGCGAAGGTAGCGGTGGTGTGATTTATCCCGCAGTTCATTACGGACGCGATGCACTTGTCGGCACGGCAATTACATTGCAACACTTGCTTGAATTTGGGGGAAAGATGAGCGAACTAAAGGAAAGTTTGCCTCAATATTACATCGCTAAACGTAAGACAAATATCGGTTCGGCAAATCCCGATGAAATATTAAACAAACTAAAAGAACAATTTGCGAACGAAAAAATCAATACCGACGACGGCTTGCGTATTGATTTTGAAGACCATTGGGTGCATTTACGAAAATCAAATACCGAACCGATTATCCGATGCATTGTTGAAGCAAAAGATGAAAACAAAGCAACTGTATTGGCGGAGAAATATTTATCGAAAATTGAAAATTTGAAAAATAAGATAAGTTAGGTACAAAAGGCTCGTTTGTTTGAATATCTTATATTGTTTCAGCGAGAAATGGAGTTGCAATCGACTTTGCCAAGTGGCTGACATTTGCAGAAATTTAATTTAACAAATACACATATCTTGCAATTACAAGCATTTTCTGTCCTTGCGAACGAGGTAAAAGCGGGAGATGTATCTTTTCTTTATTAGATCATTTTACAACAGAATAATATGAATTTGAAAAATTGTTTTTAATAGGTTGCAACATTACTTGCAATATCTCGGGTAATTTGTATTGATATTAAAAGAACCACTAAAACAAATTTTTGCACGGAAAAGAAAACTTAAACTATATTAAATTACTTACGGTTTTTTCTTTATCTAATTCTAATGAATAAGAAAGAAACGTTTTAAGATCAATTTTTTTTGATGCATCTAAAATTTCAATCCCTATAATTTTATTATCCGAAGTTGTATCTATGTTAAATCCATCAGTAATTTCTATTACCCCATCGGGCTTTTTGTTATTAAATTTTAGGTAAAGAGCATCTACTTTTTTATCATAGTAAACTTTCATTTTTTCTACCTTTCTTTAATGGATATGCAGTAATTATGGTTATTATTTTATCTTCTTTTACAAAAACTATTTTAATTGGATAATTGTTGCCTTTTACAAATTCAACTATTTCTTGTTTACCTTCTTTTAAGAAGGTATTTTTAATTATTTTTTCGATTTCATTAGTTGAGATCTTATATAATTTTATTCTTCGATTGGCATGCCTTGAAAATATTATTTTATATTGATGCATCAAACAGATAATTTAAGTTTGTAACAATATTCTGAAAAATTTTATCAAAATTATATTGTAAAAAATAACATTTATTCATTCTTTAACAAATTAAATATTTCTCAACGTGGATTTACCTAAACGGTAAATCAATTAATCAATAGAAGGGGAAAATTAGTACGATATTTTGTTTTACTTGTTTTGAAAAATTAGAAATTCGTTTGATAATAATTCTCTACTCCGTCCGAAATTGTATTTCGGACGGAAATAGCATTAGAAACTCTGTTTCGATTTTACTTTGGTAAAGTCCCATAGGGACGA
>CAYZGB010000068.1:0-11244 GCA_964477915.1 uncultured Melioribacter sp.
TTATCAGAATGATAAAGGCTTTTTGGTTGTACTATCCGCCAATGCGACAAATGATGTCGATCTTACTTTAGAAACATCCTCAACGGAAATGAGTGTTTCCTATCTTGAAGGAAGAATTAAACGTACAGAACTTACAGGTATTTCGCAAGAAGTTGAAACCGGATTAACAAGCGATATTGAAAATTTTGCCCAATCTATAAGACTAAAAAATGCTTCGTTTACACTGAATGTTCAAACTTTTGGACAAATACAAAATTTAGCCATTGTTTTCGAAAATATGCGAATCACCGGATATATGTTAGATGACAATGATAATGTAACGGATAGTATTACTCTTAAACTAAATGGATCCGAGACTTTTACCGATTCCATTGTTGCCGGTGTTCCTTTTCAAAAGATATTTAGTCAAGAGAATTCCAATATTGTTGATTTTCTTTTAGCTTTACCTGATAGAATTAAAATAACAAACAATATTGCTATCGGTCCTGTGGGAGATGATGACCAGGTCGTTTCTGCCCACGATTCGGTTAAAGTCTCTGCTTCAATTTATGCACCCGTAATAGTTTCGGTAAGTGCCGCTTCTTTCGATGGAGAAGAAAATATTGACCTATCTGACGATGATAAAGATAATTTGAAAGATATTAAGAGTGCTTATGCCAAACTTATTGTAGATAACGAAATACCGGCTTACGCAAAAGTTCTTGCACAAGTGCTTGACGAAAACGGAAACAAATTATTTGATTTTCACGATATGAATGGAAATACAGTACTTACTATTGCTCCGGCAGATGTAGATGAAAACGGAATATCTGTTGGACCTAAAAGAAGTGAACTTTCCGTTTCGTTAAATGAAAACGAAATACAACAACTTATCGATCATGGTAATAAAATCAAGTTTTCTGTTTTAGCTTATACAACCGGAAGTGACGATGACACTTTTGGGCATTTTGTAAGAATTAAATCCAATTACAAAATCAGTTACAAGGCAAGCGTCGGCGGCGTTTACCATCTTAACTTAAATGATTGAGGTGGAAAATGAAGATAAAAATTATTACATCAATCGTTTTATTATTTAGTTCAATTAATTTTGGACAGATATTAGGAGCATATTCACTAAATGATCCTGTATCTGCAGCAATGGGAAATACATCGGCTGCAAATTCAACCGATACTTACGCACTTCACCGAAATCCGGCAAACCTTGCTTTAATGGAAAACGGTACTTTCGGTTTATCTACAATTTTACCCTTTCCAAATATTTCAGAAAATGTTGGAACTGATTTTTTAACAATTGACGAGTATAATTACTATTTCGGCGGGATTGAAACTAATAACGGTACAGTGCCACGTGAATTAACCGCTCAGGATAAAGAAGATCTTATGAATCTTTTTAAAGGTGGCGGTACTGTCTTTTTCACTCATAATGCCGAATATTTACGAATTGCTTACAAAGTAAGTGATGAGGTTGGTGCTTTCGGTTTTAGTATTGCCGATGTTACTACGGATATTACCACGTTCCCGCAAGGTTTAATTGAGCTTTCTCTTGAAGGAAATGTTGTAGGAAAAGCTTTCAATTTTAATGATTTGGATATGAAAGCAAGTTATTTACGCGATTATTCATTTTCGTATTCAAGAGATTTTTCCGATTTAGTTCCGTTGCCGTTAAGTAAACTTGCACTTGGTGTAACTTTCAGTTATGTGCAAGGACTTGCAATGGGACGCATTGACGAAGTAAAAACAAATATTAAAACAAATCCTGATAACACAATTGACATTAGCGGCCATTTTGTAGGTTATGCTGCTTTATCTCCCGATTTTAATGTTAAGTACGATTTTGATTCAACAAATACAAATGACGACGGTTTTCAATTTACACCTTTCCCAACACCAGCTGGAACCGGTTTCGGAATGGATTTCGGTTTAACGGCAGGTTTCGAAGATTATCTCACGGTTGGTTTTGCAGTTAATAACATCGGTTCAATTACTTGGAATAAAAATGTTGCAAAATACGAATCGAATACAGCACTTGTTATTCGCGACATTACCGACCAAGATGAGCTTGATTCACTTAAAGATCAAATTGCTTTGGACGGAAAATACATTGACCAATTAAAAACCGATTTACCAACCGTAATGCGCTTAGGTGCGGCTTTGCAGGTAGATAAACTTATTAACGATTTTCCCGGCTATTTAACTATTGCTGCTGATTTTATTAAAGGTTTTAATAATGAAGCCTCTAATTCCGATAAAGCTGGTTTTGGTTTTGGACTTGAATATCGTCCTGTTCACTGGCTTCCGATTATGACCGGTATTGCAGTTGGAAATGGACGTCCTACTACAGCTTGGTCTTTGGGTATAGGAATTGATAGCGGTGTTTTTGCTTTTACTATTGCTGCTCACAACTTCGGCTCAGTAATTCACGGAAATCAAGCAAAAACAGTCAACTTTGTTCTTGGTTCGAGATTTAGATTTTAATTTGTTTCATTATAAAAATTAAAAAAGCGGGAATTATTCCCGCTTTTTTATTGTATAATTTATTTGTTATCTACGTTGCAATAATTTATTCCGCCTTCGTTTTAAATCCTTGAAGCATCCAGTTTTTGGCAAGCACTAATGCTATTGGCGAAATAATTGCAATCAATCCGTAAATAAACCAAAGTGTTCCCGTGTGCATTTCGGATGGTGGAGTATTTGAAGGGCAATATTGTGTAAGGAACCAACCGGAATAAAATCCGGTTACAACTTTAGTCAAAAACCAAGGGAATTGTCCTACACCCATATACAATCCGGTTTTTCCTTCCGGTGCAATTTCGGAAATCCATTGTAAAAAGCGGGGTTGCCACATTGCCTCACCGATTGTCATAAACAAAACGTAGATGAGGAAAAGAATTACATTAGGACCAAGTGCAAGCAAAAATGTAGGCAAAGCCATTACAAATGTACCGTAAATCATCATTTTGTAAACGTTAGCACGTGCGGTAAGTCCGGCAACAATTGGTGTTAAAAAGAAAATCAAAATCGGATTAAGATTAGTAAACACTTCAAAATATTCGCTTACGAATGTTCCGGCAAATGCTCTATCCAAGTAATATGGAAGTGTAAGCCAATTGTGTGCAAAAAGTGTTTGAACCGGAATAAGAATGAAAATAAAAAATGTAAATCGTAAATCGCGGAAAGGATGATACGGACGACGTTTTAAGTAATCGTAAACGGCAAGTGCTGCAAAAAGAATTGTTAAACCGAGAGCAATTGCTTCGTACGTTTCAGTTTTACTAATAGTCCAACCGACAAAAGAAAGTACGGAAAGCCCACTGAAAAGAATTAAAATTTTGTTGTCAATTTTTTCATCAGGTTTTACTTCTTTTTCTTCTTCTTTTTCAATTCCAGCTTCTTCATCAAATGCATCGTTTTCGGATTTGATTTGCGAGGTTGCTTCTTCATCGGTTTTGCGTGTAAGAATAACAACCGTAACAATTAAGGAAATTGCAGTAAGTATTACATAAACCCAAAATACCGCTGTTAATCCGTTTGGAGGAAATGTACTTTCGAACGATTGACGAGTAAATGAGGAAATAAAGCCGGAGAAAAACGCACCGAGGTTCATCAAACCGTAAATAACGGCGTAACCCATTGCTGCTGTTTGCTTGTTTGTGTATCGTCGTATTCCAGCGTATGCTGCTGGTTGGTAAAGCCCGTAACCCGCAACCATTAATAACAAGCCGAAATTCATTAGCCAAAACATCGGCGACCACAAACCGGTAGGCAAACCAAGTGAACCGGAAAGAGCAACGAGTGTACGTCCAACAAGCATAATTACAAATGCAAGTTTAAGAGATTTGCTTACACCGAGTTTATCGGAATAACCACCGAAAAGCAACATTGCAAAAGTAATTCCGCCCGTTACACCACTGTAAATTAAACTTGCCTGCGTATCGGCAAGACCCATATTTTCCGAAGCGTATTTGCCGAGGATTGTTAAAATTCCAAAGTAAACAAGTCCTTCGATAGTGTAAGGAATATTAATTCCCCACAAGGCTTTTGGTGCTTTGATAAAAGCAACAAATGTTTCGCGAAGTTCTTTGAAAGCGTCTCTAACAACTTCACCGAAACTTTTCTTTTCAACTGCTTCGTTGTTTTCTTTTGTTTCCATCGAAACCTCTTATTCTATTATGTTAACTTCAAATTGCAAAGATATGCCAAATTTTTCAAAAACCGTATTTTTAATTTTATTTGCAAGTATTAAAATTTCGCGACCGCTTGCATTCCCTTTGTTAACAATTACAAGAGAATGATTTTCGTAAACCATTGCATTTCCAACACTAAATTTATTTGCCTTGCTTAAATCAATCAGTTGCGCGGCAGATAATTTTACTTTCTCCCTTTCGTAATTGAATGATTTTAACGAGGGAAAAGATTTTTTCAACTCATCAAATTTTTTACTTGTTACAACGGGGTTCTTAAAGAAACTACCTGCATTGGGAATAATTTCGGGCTTTGGCAATTTTGAATTTCGAATTTCAAGAATTGCTTTACGTATTTCCGAAATTTCAGCATTAGTACGATTACCGAATTTCTCTTTTAAATCTTTGTACGAAAAATTCGGCTTCCCATTTATTGCAAGTTTTAATCTAATATTTGTAATGATAAATTTATTTTTTAAATCGTTTTTAAAAATACTATCACGATAAGAAAATTTACATTCTTTTTTTTGTAGTTTTTTCATCTTAAAATTTTGCAAATCGTATCCCTCAATAAAATCAAGTGTATCGGAAATCTCAGTGCCGTAAGCCCCAATATTTTGAACGGGAGCAGCACCCGCCGTGCCGGGAATTCCGGAAAGATTTTCAATTCCCCAAAATTTACGATTAACAGCATATTCAACCGCATCGTCCCAAGTTTTACCGGCATCAATATTTAACCAAACATTTTCGCCGACAATTTTGTGTGAAATTGAATCAAACGAAAGAAATACTACTGCATCGATTTCATCTTTTACAAAAAGAACATTACTCCCTTTGCCGAGAATGAAGGGTTTTAATTTCTGTTCTTCAAATAAACGGTAGGCTTCGGGTATTTCATCTTTGTGTTCAATGCTTACAAATAATTTTGCTTTTGACTTTACACGAAATGTATTTAACTCGGTAAGATCGAAGTTTTCTTTTACTATCATTTATTTCCAGTCAATAAAATCAATAGTTTCGCCGTTCGATGTAAATATCACAGCGCCTTGTTTATCGGTTCGTTTAATTTTAATACCGAATTTATTTAATCTTTGCAAAACTTCAAAATTAGGATGCTCGAATTTATTATTTTCGCCAACGCTAATGATTGCATATTGTGGCGAAACCGCTCTCAAAAAAGCCTCCGAACTCGATGTTTTACTTCCGTGATGTCCAACTTTAAGAACATTGCTATTTAGAAATTTACCGTAAGCTGCCGTGTAAAAATTTTCACCCTCTTTTTCCAAATCGCCTGTAAATAAAACTGAAGTTTTTCCGTAAACGAATTTCAGTATTCCGCTTCTGTTGTTCATATCAAAAGTACTGTATAATGCATTAGTTGTATCGTTCAAAATGTAAATTCTGCAACCAAAATTCTTTAATATTTTTCTGCCGTAATAATTCACCTTACAATTGTGTTGCTTAAGAAATTTTTCGTACCGAATATCTTTCGCATAAGTTAAATCCAATCGAGGCTTGTAAACAAGATGAGTTTTATTTTGCTTAATAATGGAAAGGCTTCCGCGATAATGATCGGCATCGATGTGTGAAATAAAAATTGCATCAAGCGTGTCAATCCCCAAATAATTAAGTAAAGGTAAAATCACATATTTGCCATTGTCAAATCTTTTTGATGCATTACCGGCATCAATCAAAATGTTTTTGCCGTTTGGCGTATGAACAATAAAAGCATCGCCTTGCCCAATATCGATTGCAATTACGGTTAGTTTATTATCCTGAATTAAATTGTTGTTGAATAAATTCGAATAAAGATAAAAGTTAAACAGAATTAATGTTAGTGCCATTAACTTTGCTCTTGTGCCTAATTTTATTAGAGAATACGTAGCCGCAATTATTGTAACGTAATAAACAATTGATTTTGCAATTCCGAAATTGTAAACGGAAAAGTATGCAGAAGGGAAACGCGAAACCATTTTTGTTAGTACTATTAACACATTGACAAAAAACGTATTTGAAATGGCATAGAGCGAAGCAATTTGGATTGAAACCACTGAAAATAAAAGTGAAGTAACTGCAAGAGCAACAATTAATCCGATAAGCGGAATAGCAAAAATATTAGCTACAATTGAAATGAGCGAAAGTTTATGAAAATAAATTAAAGTAAATGGTAACGTGCCGATTTGTGCGGAAACACTAACCGAAATGAAAAGAAGTAATTTTTGAAGTAATGAATTTAATTTAAGTGAGTAAATATAATTTCTAAAAAGCGGATAAAAAACAAGAATGGATAACACTGCGGAAAAAGAAAGCTGAAAGCCGGCATCGAACAATTGCATTGGGTTTGCAATAAGAATAATCAACGCAGTAAAAGCAAGTACGTTTAGCGGATTATAATCTCTTCCCGAAAGAAATGCAACGATAAGTAAGATTGCCATTAATCCTGCACGTACAACAGAAGGATGAGAACCGCTAATCAAAATGAAAAATACAATTCCAATTATTGTAAGGAAACTACGAACAAAAATTCCAAACCGCCCTAAAATCAAGAGGAAAATCGCGACTATAAATCCAACGTGTAAACCGGATACTGCAAGCACGTGAACCGTTCCGCTATTTACAAAATCGTTTACTATAGATTTTTCGATGTCGTGACGTTCGCCGAGTATTAATGCTTTTACAAGTGCTTGTGAAGTCCCTTTGTACAGAGTTGAAATTGTGTGATTTATTTCAAGGCGGATTTTGTTGATTAAGTAATCGGGGAAACGACTTTTGTGCGAAAGTATTTTTATTTTGTTAATGTCATTAATTTTAATGATTGCAACAATCCCTCTGTTGCGTAAATATTTTGCGTAATCAAATTCACCGGGATTTCTTCGTCCCCGTGGTTTCGAAATTATTCCCTTTACACAAAGGTGATTTCCTTGACAAAGTTTTTGAGAGATTAAATTTATTTCGTTTCTCTTTCCGTAGATTTTTACGAACGATTTGAAATCGACGTTAAATCTTTTTTGTTTCGTTAAAACAGAATCGCACGTTAGTACAAGTGTTAGTGCATTGGTTCGGGGAACGTCAATATTTTCAATGCTTCCGTAAATAGTTACGTTACGAAGGTAAGATTTTTCAAAGGGGAAATTCAATTTTTCAATTTGCCTTATATCTAAGCCGTACCAAATATTTCCAAATAACAGAACGGAAAGCAAGGCGGTAATGGATGCAAAGTTGGTTTTCTTTAATAAGTACAATAGAATTGTTGTAAGGGAAAGAATAATAAAAAGTGCGAAAGCAAGTTTTATCTCAAAAGTAAAAATTCTAACCGTAATTATTCCGATAATGAATGCAACGGTTATTTTTATTAAGGGATATTCACTTAATTTCATCTTCGCCACCGATTAATGTTTAATTAGCAACTTCTCCGTTCCCAATTGCATTTGGGACGGAACTAATAGCCGAAACTTCGTTTCGGGAAATTTCAATTTTGCTTAATCATATTTTATAGTTTTAACAAATTTATTAATTCCATTAAATGTATTTGCCAATCTTTTTTTTATACCCGTTGTTTTTCGAAACAAAGTTTCTCTTGCTATTTCCGGCCGAAGCTCAGTTTCGGTCGGAGAGGTAGAGTGTTTTCTCTCACCATCCACAATCGTTCTTTCTCCGTCCCAAATTGTATTTGTGACGGAACTAATAACCGAAACTTCGTTTCGGACAATTACCATTAAATATTCGTAACTATTAAAATTCCGAAAGTTTAACAAGGCTTTCTTCTCCTGATAAAAAAAATTTTGCCGAACTGTATAGCCAATCTTCCGGCTTAGCTACCAAACCCCGCCGAACAGGGTTGTAATGAATATATTCAATTTTTTGTCTGAACATCTCTTCGTTAATAATCATTTTAGGATGAAATCCCTCTTGCCATACTTGATATTTTGAATTTCTTTTATAGGTAGCTTTGTAGTATTTGAATAAATTCAATAACCAATTTTTATTGTCGTATTTGAGTTGAGTAATTATTCTCTTTGCAGTGTATCTTTTAATGCCTTGGATTATTGAAGAAATATTTGGCGATGAACAAACTAAATGAAAATGATTATCCATTATGACCCAAGCATAGATTTCCAAATTTTGTTTTTCAACGGAAAAGTTTAATGAATTTATTAATATTTGAAAATATTTTTCACTTGTAAAAATTGGAACCCATTGAACAATTGTTGACGTAACAAAGTAAATTTGTTCGTTATCGATAATTTTGTATTTGCTTCTCAATTTTCACCTCTTCTTTTTTCGAAACAAAGTTTCTATTGTTATTTCCGACCGAAACTCAGTTTCGGTCGGAGAGGTGGAGCGCTTTCTCTCAACGTCCACAATCGTTCCCGCCCTTTCTCCGTCCCAAATTGCATTTGGGACGGAACTAATAGCCGAAACTTCGTTTCGGAATGAGGTTTTGGATTTATTCGAGGATAATTCATTTCGCCTCTATTTATCTTGGTACTTAAATTAAAAATTATCCGTAAATTATTCAATCTCGTTAAAGCAAATCACTATATTTGGAAAACTAAATTAAACAAAGATATGAACGGTTCACTTTACATTGTTGCAACACCAATTGGAAATCTCGACGATATTACATTACGTGCAATCGAAACATTGAAAAGTGTTGATTACATTTTATGCGAAGATACAAGAATAAGCTCCCGCTTGTTGAACTCTCTTGAAATTAAAACAAAACTCATTTCGTTCAATGCACGAACCGAAGAGCGTAAAATTCCTAATATTATTAACGATTTAAAAAACGGGAAAAATATTGCACTAATTAGCGACGCAGGAACACCAACGATTTCCGATCCCGGCATCCGCTTAGTAAACGAAGCATTAAAAAATGGAATTGAGGTAAAAGGCATTCCCGGTGCAAATGCAGCAATTTTGGCTTTAAGCATAAGCGGAATTCCAACCGATAGTTTTGTGTTCGAAGGATTTCTTCCGCAAAAAAAAGGAAGACAAAAAAAGCTAAAAGAACTTGCCGAAGAACAACGAACAATTGTAATTTACGAATCACCTTTTCGGGTAGAAAAATTGTTAAACGAACTTGCCGAATTTATGCCCGGACGTTTTGTAGCAATTAATCGTGAACTTACGAAAAAATTCGAGGAAACAATTCGCGGAACGGTGGAAGAGTTAAAAGAAAAAATCACCGATATTAAAACAAAAGGCGAGTTCGTAATTGTTATTGCACCGAAAGGTTGGAATAACCAATAAAAAAGCCCGCCTTGTACCGACGGGCTGAAACTCACTCAAACATCATTGAATAAGGTCGGTCTAATTCCGCTGCAAGAGAGGGTAAATTTACATTTCGAGATTTTCGAATAAACTCCCGACCTTCAAATAAAAATTGAATTGTAGGTACGGCAAAAATTTGTTTTTGTGCGGCAAGTTCTTTTGCAGCTTCGCAATTTACATAAGCAAATTTCATTTCGGGATATTCGCTTGCCAACAACTCTTTTAGTTTCGGTTTAAGTACTTTACACACATTGCATTGAGGTGTGCTAAAATAAACTACCGCTCCGGGATTTTCGCTAATAAATTTTTCATATTCTTCAATTGTAAACAAATCAACTTGAGGCAATTCCTTTTCCATTTTTATCCTTTCTTTTTTCAAAAAATCAAAAGCCATTAGATGAAGATAGCGAAAAAAGGTTACGCTGAAAATTGCCGATTGAATTTAACAATTGTAAATTGTGTTGTTAATATTTTAATATTCGGAGGAAATGATGAACAAGGAATTAATCATCGAAAAACAAAAACAAGCCGTTGAAATCTTAAATGAGCTCGGAATCGATATGTGGATGACCTTTGTGCGTGAAACCGGCAACATTAAAGATCCGATGCTTGATATGATTGTTGGAACAAACGCAACTTGGCACTCGGCTTTTATTATTACAAAAGAAGGCGATACAATTGCAATAATCGGTTCGCTCGAAGAAGCGAATATGAAAATTGTCGGTACGTACAAAACAATTATTCCGTACCTGAAATCGATTCGCGAAGATTTAATCAACACATTGAAAAAATACGATCCTAAAAAAATTGCGGTGAATTTTTCTCGTAACTCCACACTTGCCGATGGACTTACGCACGGAATGTATTTGGAGTTAATCGATTTTCTTTCCGATACACCTTATAAAGATAGACTAATTTCATCGGAAGAAATTGTTGCGGCATTGCGAGGAAGAAAATCCGATACCGAGCTTGAAATAATGAAAGAAGCGATTGTTAAAACGCTTCAGATTTTCGATGAAGTAACGGAATTTTTACGTCCCGGCGTTTCCGAAAAAGATGTTGCTAATTTTGTTTTCGGTAAAGTAGAAGAACGCGGTTACGGTTATGCTTGGGAAAAAGAATATTGTCCATCGGTCTTTACAGGCCCCGATACTGCCGGAGCACATTCCGGTCCGACCGATAGAAAAGTTGAGCGCGGACATATTGTAAATATGGATTTCGGAATTAAATACAAAGATTATTGTTCCGATTTACAACGCACTTGGTACGTTTTGCGGGAAGGCGAAACCGAAGCACCCGATGAAGTTCAACGCGGATTTAATGTAATAAAAGAATCGATTGAGCTTGCAGCAAAAGCAATTAAACCAGGAGCAATTGCTTGGGAAGTTGATGCGGTTGCACGTAATTACATTGTAGAACACGGCTACGAAGAATATCCGCACGGCTTGGGACATCAAGTCGGACGTTTTGCACACGATGGCGGTGCGTTGCTTGCACCACGCTGGGAACGTTACGGAAATCTTCCTTATATGAAATTGGAAGAACGCCAAGTTTTTACAATTGAACCTCGATTAACCGTTCCGGGTTACGGCGTAGCAACAGTAGAAGTCGAAGTTGTTGTTACAAAAGACGGTTGCGAGTTTCTTTCGCCAAATCAAGAGAAGTTATTTTTGATTAAATAATCTTGTGCTTGAATTTACTACCTTTGTTAAAAAATTAACCTCCGGGGATAATCAAATCCCCAGAGGTTTTTTCGTAAATTTTTTAGGTTTACTTTTCCTCTCCGTCC
>CAYZGB010000069.1:0-11020 GCA_964477915.1 uncultured Melioribacter sp.
ATTTAGAACAACAATTGGTAAAGAGTTTTTCTCGACAAAATAAGTATTAAATTTATCTGTAATTTTCGATTTTTCGATTTTTGGAAGCCCGAATTTAATTTCGTCCTTTATTTCCGGTGGTGTGCTTCTATCGAGCATCTTCTTCTCCTTTGGATTTAGGTAGAATGGAAAGCTTAACAAACGGTTTTGTTAAATATTTTATCGCGGCTTGGCGAACATCTTCGCGATTTAATGATTCGTAACGTTTAATATCGTAAATAAATGAATTAGGTTCACCAAGTGTGCAATTGTAATTATTTAATTGATTTGCAACACTCGAAATATTTTGCAACGAATAAATATTCCCGGAAATTATTGTATTTATTGCCTTTTGTAATTCTTCTTCCGTTATTCCTTCATCGTAAATGTTGTTTAATTCATCAAAAATTATTTTTTCTATTTCTACCAAATCAATGCCCGGAATTGGCGTAACAACAATAATAAAAATTCCCTCGTACTGTCCAGAATATTGATACGCTAAAACTTCGAGTGCAAGTTGTTTTTCGTAAACAAGTGTTTTGTACAATCTTGAAGTTTTGGAAGAACTCAACACATCGGAAAGTACATCAAGTTTTGCGTCGTCTTCTTGGTAAAGCGGATTCGATTTCCACATTAAATAAAGTCGCGGCAATTGAACATTATCGTAGTGAACAATTTCCTTTGATTTTTCAAGATTAAATTCCGGTACGTTTATTTTAGGAATATTTTCATTCGGTTTAATTTCATCAAAATATTTTTTTACCGAAGCAATTGCGTTATCGTAATCAATATCTCCGGCAATTACAAGACTTGCATTATTTGGTGCGTAATATGTACGGAAGAAATTTTTCACATCATCGAGAGTGTAATTTTTAATATCTTGCATCCAGCCGATTGTTGGCCAATGGTAAGGGTGATTTTCCGGGAATAAATTCGAAAATAAAATTTCCCACGCAAGTCCGTATGGTTGGTTATCGTAACGTTGTAATCTTTCGTTCATTACAACTTCGCGTTGGTTCTCGAATTTTTCTTCGGTAAGTGCCGGCAGCAGAAATCCCATTCTATCTGCTTCGAGCCACAACGCCAAATCGAGAGCAGACGAAGGAAGAGTTTCAAAAAAATTTGTTCTATCGGAACTTGTTGTTGCGTTCAGTGTTCCGCCTGCTTCCTGAATATATTTAAAGTGCATTTCCTTCGGTACGTGAAGCGAACCTTGAAACATCATATGTTCGAACAAATGTGCAAGTCCCGTTTTACCGGGCTTTTCGTTTGCCGAGCCAACTTTGTACCAAAGATTAACGGCGACCGAAGGAACTGAATTATCCTTGTAAAGAATTACTTCAAGTCCGTTATCGAGTGTGATTTTTTTGTATTTAAGGTCAAGTACTTTGTAGTAATCCGCCACGTTTGCAACTCTTATTTTTTCTTCTTCATTTGTGCGTAAAAGTTAATCTTCTCAATAAATTCCTTGCTATCAATAGGTTTCGGAATATAATCCGTAGCACCGGCATCAAGGCATTTTTCCCTATCGCCTTTCATTGCAAAAGCGGTTAACGAAATTATCGGTGTGTTTTTATATTCCGGCATTTGCCTTATTTTTTCAATTGCTTCAAAGCCACTCATAACGGGCATTTGCATATCCATAAGAATAATATCGAAATGTTCTTTTTGTACTGCTTTTACAGCTTCTTCACCGTTTTCAACAACAACAATATCTTCGTATCCATTCTTTTTGAGCAATCGTGTTACAATAATTTGTGAGTGTTTGTAATCTTCGGCAAAAAGAATTTTTACTATGCTATCATCTTCTTCTTCATCTTCTTTAACTTCTTCAATTGTTTTGGGCTCTTCGTAACGATGAATCATTTGTTTAATAGTATCTGCAAGGTCTTCTATGTTTGTACTTTTCTTACTTAAAAGTTCATCGAAAAGTCCATCTATTTGTTCCAAATCTTGTTGAAAATCTTCTTTACCGGTGTAAATAATTATCGGTAAATTTTTGAATTTATCTTCCGATTTAATCATCTTAATTAATTCAAAGCCATTCGGATGAGGCATATCCAAATCGATAATTGCCAAATCAACATCTTTGTCTCTAATCAAATCCATTACTTTCGAGGAAATGTGTTCGGTAAGCGGTTGAAATCCCGCAGTGGAAACGGCTTGAGCAATTAAATTAAGCGTAGGAATATCATCGTCAACACAAAGAACGGTTGAATTTTTACGCAATTTGTAGCTTGTAAGAACTTCAACAAGATGATTGTAGTTAATCGGTTTCGAGAAATATTCCATCGCACCCATAAGAAATGCTTTTTGCTCTTCTACTTCAACAGAACAAACGATAACCGGTGTGGAAACCATATTCGGGTGCGCTTTTATTTTTTTGAGCAATTCCATTCCATTAACGCCGGGTAACTCAACATCGAGAATTACGGCAAGAACTTTCTCTCTGTCCAAAACTTCAAAAGCACGTTCTTCGCTATTTACAACAATTGGTGTGTAACCCCATTTTACAAGATAATTACTTAATAACTTCGAAGTAGCATAATCATCTTCAATAACAAGAATAGTATTTAGTTCTTGTGTGGCTTCAGGTAAACTCGAAAGTTGTGTTTGCACGGATTGCTTAAACTTGGGAACCAAGGTAATTACAAATGCATTTCCGCTATTTTTATCTTCTTCGAATGATAGTTTACCACCAAGTTTTTCGATTAGAGCGGAAAGATAAACCATCGAAAGACCCGAAATCATTGGTGTTTCGTTAACCAAGTAAGGCGTAATTCCAAATGGTTCCAAAATTTTAGGAGTAAAATTAACAAATGCACTTTTCGAGGAATCGACAATTTCAATTCTAATTAAATTATTGTTTCCGAGTTCAACATTAATTTCAAAATTTCTATTCGGAGCAATTTCCGCAACTATTGTTAAGAACGAATTAAAGAAATACTGGAATTTTTGTTTGTCGAGTAAAATTTGTTTGGGAATGGACGTTCCGTAATTTAATCTGAATGATACGTTTTTAGATTGTAATTTCGAATTAAGTAAATCAACAGTTTCTTTCAGCGTTTTGTGAAGATCGACATCCGAAGCGGAAATTTCAATTTTGCCATTGTATAATTTTATCAAGTCGTTAAAATTATTTATTGTTGCAAGAAGTTTATGCGAATTTGTTTTAATTGCCGATAAATAAGTAGAATCGCCCATAAACATATTATCATCATTGATAATAGCCGTTGAGCCAACAATCGAATTAGTAATTGTTCTGATTTCAGATAACAAAGCAGTAGTAAGTCCAAAAATATTTTGTTCGCTCGATGTAATTCCATCTCTTGCTTCAAGCCATAAATTAACAAGATTTTTTACGAAGCGACCAATAACTTTAATAGGCTCGGTATCTGTGGGAATAAACGGATTTTTTTGTGCAAGTCTTAAAACAAAAATATCTTTTACGCCAATTCTAAAAGTAAGCGAAATTTCATACGAAGCAATTTCGCTTATTTGCAATGTGCAATTTGTATTTTGGGTAATTGAAAACTCATCCGAAATTTTCACATCGTAACAACCGTCGGCAACGTAAGATTCGGAATGAGCAAAATTCTTTTTTACTCCAAATGATTTCCCAAGTAATTTCAAAAGCCCGTTTTCGATTGTGAAAATTGCAATTGCATCAATTTCAAACTCTTGCGAAACGTAAGTACAAAGTTCATCGAGAAATACATCTCTACCGGACTTTGCATTGGCAATAATATCATTAAATTTCGATAAAGCCGTTATTTTCGAGCCTTGTATCATTTTGCTACCTAAAACAAATTATTTTTAATATAAATGTATCTTTTAAAATAATAAAAAAAGTGATTAGATTATTTCCTTTATTTGCGGATTAATAACTTAAAATTGTTATTAATTTTAACTAACACCAAAAAGTCTTAACGTGTTAACAAGCAAAACTGAAAGCAAATATGCTCCTCCGCTGTACAAAACAAATTGAATTAACGGAATACGCCAACCACCCGTTTCTTTGCGTGTTATTGCCATTGTGGAAATACATTGCAATGCAATAATAAAAAATAAAATTAATCCTATTATTGAAGAAACCGTAAACATCGGTTTCCCCTCTTCATTTTTAACATCTCGCATTGCTTTAATTATTGAATTTTGGATGGAGTTATCCTCCGTTTCCGTAATCTTAAAAATTAATGCCATCGAACTAACAAAAACTTCGCGTGCGGCAAATGAAGTAAGAATTGCAACACCGACTCGCCAATCCAATCCCATCGGTTTCATTACGGGTTCAAGAATTTTTCCAATTTCTGCGGCGTAGGAATTGTTAATTCTTTCAGCTTGAATTACATTTTCAACTTGTTGTTGTGAAAGTCCCTCGTTACTAATTTTGGGATTGTAATTAGGGAAATACGTTAAAAACCAAAGGATAATTGAAAATATTAAAATGATTGGTCCTGCCCCTTTAACGTACGCTTTTGTGCTTGTCCACATATTCGAAATAATTACACGAAGTTTTGGCAATCGATATGTTGGAAGCTCCAAAATAAAAGTTGAGTTATCATCTGCACGAATTACTTTTTCTCTAAAACGATTTACAATTCCCGCAACAATTAGTGATAAAGTAATGCTAACAATATAAATTACGGCAAGAATAAATCCGCTTAATAACGAATTATTAGGAGGGACAAGATAAGCAATTAACAACGCGTAAACCGGTATTCGTGCACTGCAACTAATTAATGGAATAATGAAAATTGTGAGTAATCTTTCTTTACGATTAGGAATTGTACGTGCTGCAAGTATTGCCGGAATAGCACAAGCAAAGCCCGAAACCATTGGCACAAACGAGCGTCCGTTCAGTCCAATTTTTCGCAACGGTCTATCTATTAACATTGCCCCACGTGCAAGGTAACCGAAATCTTCGAGCAAGCCGAGAATAAAAAACAAAATTAAAATTTGCGGAACAAAAACCGCCACGGCACCAAGTCCGGAAATCACACCGTCAGAAATCAAATCGGAAAACCAGCCTTTGCCCAAAAGCTCGTGAGCAACGTTGCCAAACCACCCAAATAGTTGATCAACCAAATCCATTAGTGGAGAAGCAAGCCAAAAAACGGAGGCGAAAAAAAGCACCATTGATATAAAGAAAATCAAAAAGCCCCACGTTTTACTCATCAATATTGAGTCTATTTTAAGTGTTAGTTCGTCCGGCTTATGAATTGTAGAGACAAAAGATTTTAACTTTCCACCATTTAACGGAACAAGTACTTCGTTTTCGATTTGCTCAATTTTGTTGTAAAGTTCCAGCAAATGTTCACTGTTTTCTTTTATAATATTGATTTCATAAAAGTTTTTATCTTGATTTTCGAGCTTGTTCTTAACCTTATCAATTAATTGTTCAACACCCTTCCCTGTTCTTCCATCAACTTTTACTACATCAATATTAAGCAGTTTACTTAATTTATTAATATCAATTTTAAATCCTTTACGCTCAAGAATATCAGTCATAGTTAAAGCAACAATTACATCAAATCGAGCTTCAATTAATTCCATTACCAATAGTAAATGCCTGGAAAGTTGACTTGCATCGATTGTGGCAATAACAAGATTGGGAACACCATAATGTGGGTGAGAGTAAATCGCTTTAATTGTTACCTCTTCGTCCTTAGAGGCTGGAACCATACTAACAATTCCAGGTGAGTCAAGCAACATTGCATCCAAGCCAAAATGCTTTTGTAAATTTGCTGCATGATATTCTACGGTTGCACCGGGATAATTTACAGTCTTAAAATTTTGACCACTTAAATAATTAAAAAGAGTTGTTTTTCCGGAGTTCGGGGCGCCGACAAGAGTGATTATTTTCATGAATTAACGAACCTTTAGGCAGGATGCTTCCGATTTTCTTACAGCTATTACTGTTCCTCTAATGGCAAAAGCAACTGGATCATCAAAAAAAGATTTACCAACTAATTGAATTTGTTGCCCCGGTGTAAATCCAAGCTCAATTAATCTTTTAGCGGAAGGATGATTAAAATCTATCTTAACAATAACTGCATTTTCTCCCGTTGTTAGTTCACTAGCATTTCTCATTTTCCCCGGACCTTTCTTTTTTCTGCTTTTCTTTAACAATCGTTTCATTTCCTTATCTAAATTTAATCTAAATAATGAAAAAATTCAAGAAAATTTATTAATTTTGAAATATGGATAAAGAAAAAGCACATAAAGCGTTTCTAAAATTTTTGAAAAAAGGCTATCGCATTACACCGCAAAGGTTCGAAGTGCTTGATGCCGCTTTAGATTACGGTACACACTTTAAACCGGATGAACTTTACATCAAAATGAAAAACGATGGCTCGAAAGTTTCGCGGGCTACCGTCTATAATACATTGGAATTACTTGTTAAATGCGAATTGCTTTCAAAGCGTATATTTAATACAAATATTACAATGTACGAATCTAATTTCAACCGTGGACAACATGATCATATTATTTTCGAAGATTCCGATGAAATTGTTGAATTTAGTGAACCTCAAATAGAAAAGCTTGTTGAAAAAATTGCGGACAAATACGATATTGAAATTACGGGCTACACTTTTAATATTTACGCAAAGCACAAAAAAACTCGGCGTAAAAAATAATTTTCCCTCTTAATCAAAATTTAATTCAGGGTATTGACTTTTCAGTAGTTTAATTTCTTTGTTCAAGTTTTCTACAAATTTTTGGTATTGCGGATTATTTTTATTAAATGGTTTGTGATTTAATCCTTTTACAATTTTCTCAATCTTTGGAATAAGCATTTTTGTTTCCTCGTCAAAAAATGTATCCGTAAATTTTTCCCAAATATATTCAACTGCAAAAGAATTGGGATGAAGCAAATCTTTTTCAAAAAATCTGTAATCGCGTAAATCATCCAAAACAAGTTCGTACGAAGGGAAATAGTAAACATTTTCGCATTCCCTTAAAACTTTATCAATTGCAAGAATTAATGTTGCTTTGCTTCTTTGGTTTTCAATTGCACCATCCTTCCAATGCCTTACCGGACTTACGGTTAATAAAACGCGGACGTTTTCGCTAAGTAATTTCAGATACTTCAGCGAACGGACAATCTCCTTTACAACACCTTCAACCGAAAGACGAAATCTTTCGAACTCCGCTTGTGGGATTTTATGACAATTCGAAACAATAAGATTTTGCTTTTTATGCCTATAAACAAAGGCTGTTCCAAATGTAAGTATTACCAAACTACTTGATTTTAGGGCTTCCCGAGTTTGCTCCGTTACAGAATTAATTTTTGCAAGCACTTGTGTTGAATTAATATCCGAAAAACTTCCGTGGTGATAAAAGCTGTGGTAAAGCCCGTTGTGAAAGATTAAATCGTTTTCGACAAAAGTTTTGTTATTAAAAATAATTTGTAAAGCATTAGCAATTGATACCGGATTGTAAAGAACACCGAAAGGATTTTTCAGTACATTAAATTTGTAATACAAAAATTTATCCGCAATATTATCGGCAAAACAAGAGCCGAACGTTGTAATTTTATCTTTGTAATTAATCTTAAAACCGTAAGGCTTAATATTTATTTCGGTTCTGAACTTCATTTTTTTTATCAATAATTAAAACAAATTCACCTTTTAATTTTTCGGCAGTAACCAGTTTTTTAAGTTGACCGAGATTTCCGCGAATAATTTTTTCATCCGGCAAGGTTAAATTGTAAGAAAGTACGGCATTCCGTTTTTGTCCGAAAATGCTTGTGCATTCCGATACTAATTTTACTAATCTGTACGGCGTTTCCATTAAAATTATCGGTTCGTTAATCTTTCTTAATTCATTTAATCTTTTTCTTCGTTGCTCTTTTTTTTGCGGAAGCCATCCAGCAAAATAAAATGAATTTAAGTCAATACCACTAACGGAAAGAGCGGTAATTACGGAATTTGCTCCGGGGACTGGAACAATGTTAATATTATTTTCAATTGCAAGATTTAGAAGATATTTCCCAGGGTCTGAAAATAAAGGAGTTCCGCCATCGGAAATTAATGCCGCCCTTTCTCCTTTTAAGATTCTTGAAATGTATTCCGGAGCGTTTTCTGTTTCATTATGTTCATTAAGTGAAAAAAGTTCTTTTGGATTTACTTCAATTGCAGAAAACAAACGGCGTGCCTCTTTAAATTCCTCGCAAATTACAAAATCGACATTACGCAATATTTTCAATGCTCGCAGCGTAATATCTTCGTAATTACCAATGGGAGTAGCAACAATATAGAGTATTCCTTTTCGCATAATAAAAAAGGGGAAGTAATTTCCCCTTTAACTATTTCATCAAAATCATTTTTTTTGTGGAAACAAAATCGCCGACACGCAAGGTATAAAAATAAACTCCGCTATTTAATTTGCTTGCGTCGAATTTAACTTTGTAAAATCCGGGTGTTTGTTTCTTATTTACAAGCGTAGCAATTTCCCTTCCCAATACGTCGTAAATCTTTAATTGTACGGTACGTTGGGACGAAAAATTTTTCGTTCCAACACTTGGGATTGAGTAAGCAATTGTAGTTGTCGGATTAAAAGGATTGGGATAATTTTGTTCGAGTGAAAATTTAACAGTAGCCTCCGAATTATCCCCAGCCGAGCTTACACCCGTTACATCTTTCAATATCCAATTATTCGGGTCAAATTCAATTGATGTTGGTTGAGCTCGCAATTGAACAACAAAGGTTTGAGAAATTGCATTGTTGAATAATGTGCAAAGCGTATCGCCCGCAGATGTATGAATTAATACTTGAACCGGCATTGTAAAAAATCTTGGTGTTGTGTTTGCCGATTGATTAATTGTAATATGTGCTTCCCAATGTCCATTGTAAATCCCACTTTCCCAACTTACTGAATAAGTCGGATAATTTTCACCGTAAATCCATTCACTGAAGAAATAGCCTAAATCTTTTCCCGAAACTTCTTCGGCAACCGCTTGAAAATCTTCGGTAGTAGCAACGTTGTATGCAAGCCCGGGTTTATTGACATAAGTTCTTAATGTTTCGAAGAAATCTTCGTCGCCTAAAATTCCACGTAACATATGTAAAACAACAGCTGCTTTTGCGTACGAGCGATAATAATCAAAAATTTCCCAAACATCGTTAATATTTTGAACATAAATTGAACCGGTAGCATATTTTGCGTAAGTCATATATTGATTGATTCTATCTGTGTAAGAACCTTGTCCGTAAGCATGCCCTAACCACAAAGCTTCGGAATAAGTAGCAAATCCTTCGTTAAGCCAAATGTGATGCCAATCCGCACAAGTAACTTTATCACCAAACCATTGATGAGCAAGTTCGTGAGCAATAATGGTTTCGCCATAAGAACCAATCGATGTAATTGTTTGATGTTCCATTCCGCCGATCCAACCAAATTCGGCGTGTCCGTATTTTTCATCCATATAAGGATAAATACTATAAGTATCGGAATAATATTGAAGCATATTGACGGTTTTATCGAGCAATGAACGCCTTGAATTATCTAAATTTTCAGGATAATTAAAATGCCGTACCGGAATAGTTTGTCCATCGTAAGTAAATGTATTTTGATATTCTTGGTAATTTGTCATAGCAAGAGAAATTAAATATTGTGCGATCGGATGATGATTTTTCCAATGGATTGTACGAGTACCGTCGCCGTTATTTACATCGCTAACTAAAGTTCCGTTAGAAATTGTGTAAAAAATTTCATCAGCAGTTACAATAACATCGGATGAATCAACTTTATCTGCCGGAGTATCTTTGCACGGAAACCAATCGCTTGCTCCGTAAGGCTCACTCAACGTCCAAATAATTGGATGACCGGAATGCGATGAAAATTCGAAACTTCCGAAGCCTGAACTTCCCGGAACACCGTGGTAATATACTTTAATCGAAAAAGCACTGCCGGAATCAATTGCGGTTGGGAAAGTAATATTTAATCTGTTTAATGCGTGAGTAAACGATAGTTGACCGTCTTCCGAAACAACGGAATCAGCAGTTAAAGCATCTTGCAAATCGAGGAAAAAGCTTTGTAAATTGTTTTGTGTGCTCTTGCCGTCAATCTGAACGTAACCGGAAATTTGTTGTGGCGAATACGAAATATTTAAGTCCAATTTGTAATATGTTACGTCAATTGAGTTATCACCTGGATAATAAGTAAATTTGCTTGAATTAAATTTTTCGTAAGCTTTAATTTTCGCCGCTTGGCACTGATGTAAAATTTGTTTTTGTTGTGGTAAAAATGTTACTGTTAATAAAGAAACAAAAAGAAATATTTTTTTTAACATAATTAGCCTCGTAGTTTATTTGTTAGTTTTCGGTTGACAAATTTCAAGCAAAATCCCGTGAGTTGATTTCGGATGAACAAAAGCAATTTTCATTTCGTCAGCACCATCGCGTGGATTTTCGTCAATTAGTCTAATATTTTTAGATTTTAGTTCATTCAAATCTGATACTAAATTACCACTCTTCAAAGCAATATGATGAATTCCCTCGCCACGTTTTGCAATAAATTTCGCAATAGGGCTTTCATCATCGGTCGCCTCCAAAAGTTCGAGTTTGACCTGCCCGATTTTAAGAAATGCTGTTTTAACTTTTTGCTCGGGTACGTCCTCAATTTTATAGCATTTCAATCCTAAAATTTCTTCATAAAAAAAGAGCGTTTCCTCAATGCTTTTTACTGCAATTCCAATATGTTCGATTTGCTCAATATTCATAATGAAATCCGAATTTTTTGAAAGTAAAATATAAGATATTTCTTGACAAATAATCTTGGAAATTATATCTTTACAACTCGAAAATTTTGATATTTGACTTTTTGATTTATCTAAACTCCGCGTTAGCTCAATGGTAGAGCAAGTGGCTGTTATCCCGACAAGTCGGGATGTAGGTTCGAAAGCAAGTTCTTAAAGTTTTGAATACAAAAATTGAATTAAAGTAAACTCCGCGTTAGCTCAATGGTAGAGCAAGTGGCTGTTATCCCGACAAGTCGG
>CAYZGB010000069.1:11120-11205 GCA_964477915.1 uncultured Melioribacter sp.
TTTGAATACAAAAATTGAATTAAAGTAAACTCCGCGTTAGCTCAATGGTAGAGCATTCGGCTGTTAACCGAAGGGTTGTAGGTTC
>CAYZGB010000070.1:0-11071 GCA_964477915.1 uncultured Melioribacter sp.
TATGTAAAAATCGTATTCGATTTAATTTAATGAAATTTATTGAATTGTCTAATTGTACTTTTTTCTCATTAACTAATTTTCTCTCGTTTTCAATTATTTGTTCAGCTTCATTTTCGTAAATTTTGCGGAATTTGTCCGATCTTTGTTTTTCATGAAATCTAAAAATACCGAGTGGAATATTTAACGAAAATAATTTAGCATATCTGAAAAAACGAACCCACAATTCCAAATCGCTTGCAAGTTTGTAATCGGTGCTTATGTAACCGCCGGCTTTTTCGTAAAGATTACGTCGCCAAAATGTACCTTCCTGCTGAATGTATTTATATGTTTCATACAAATATTTTTCTCTATTCCAAAATATCACGGATTCAATTTGGGGCATTTTCTCATATTTTTTTAATACACTACCTCTTCCCATTATCCAATTAACATCCTTGTATTGAGCAAATATCGAAGCAACTGTAAAAAGGCTTAAAGGTGTAAGCAAATCATCGGAATTAATCCAAGTCAATATTTCACCGGTTGATTTTTCAAAGCCTTTATTCAAGGCATCGTATTGTCCGTTATCCGGTTCGCTGTGCCAGTATGCCAAATGTTTTTCATATTTTTTAATAATTTCTACCGAGTTATCCGTGCTTCCGCCGTCGATAATAATATATTCGAGGTTCGGGTAATGTTGTTGTAAAACTGAATTTATTGTTTCTTCCAAATATTCACCTTGATTGAATGAAGGCGTTACAACGGTTATTTTCGGGAAAGTATTTTCTTTCGTAATTATGTTAATATTTTTCCTTTTGTCTGAATTTTCATTTAATAATTTTTTGTATAGTTGAATATAGTTTTCCGCTTGTTTTTCTAATGAATATTTTTTCAGAGCTTTTTCGTAAGTATATTTACGCATCGAATCTGAAGTGTTATTTAACGTCCAAACAATTCCCGAAGCCAAATCGGTTGTATCGTACGGCTGAGCCAAATACCCGTTTGTTTTGTGGTCGATCATATCGGGCAACCCGCCAATATTAAAGCCTACAACCGGTGTTCCGCAAAGCATTGCTTCGGGAACAACATTAGGCAAATTATCCTGCAAAGAGGGAATTACAAAAACATCCGCAGCGGAATAAAGCATTGCTAAAACTGTTTCATCTGCAACCGAGCCGAATTGAATAATTTCGAAATTTTTCAGTTTGCTTGGAATTTGTTTTAAGTTACCAAAAACACCAAGATAAACTTTCTCGTTGCCTTCAAGCATTCCCAAAGCTTCGAGCAGTAAATTAAAACCTTTTCTATTGTTTCCGTATGCCGCACCGATTAAAATTAATTTCGCTTCTTTTGGAATGTTAAGATTTTCTTTCACTACTTCGGATGGATAAGGAAAAAATGTTTTTGTCGGAAATCCGTTAGGAATTACGAATGTTCGATAGTTACGAAAAAGTGTACTTTTTTTCGATTCTTCGCTTAACCATTTGCTTGGTGTTACGATATTAATTTCAAGTTCTTGATAAAATTTTTCTTTTATTTTAAAAACTTCAGTCGATAAGTCGATTGGATTTTCGCTTTCAAGTTGAGGACAAGCACCGCATTGCGTTGTAAATTTTTCGCAACCGGCAGAATAATGACAACCTCCGGTAAAAGGATTCATATCGTGTAATGTCCAAACGATTTTTTTTTGTTTGAACAAATTTTTTGTAGCATCGGAAAAACTTAACATTCCATTAACCCAATGCAGATTAATTACATCCGTTTCTTCCAATTCGAGGATTTCGCTTAATTCAATATCCCCTGTGGGAAGAGTAAAAATTTCGTAATAGCCTTTGAATGTAGGATATTCCTTGGTAATTCTTTTTTGCCATTTTCCCCAAATATCCAAGAAATATTGTGATGTGTAAGTTGTGGCATTTATTAATGATTTTGTTTCGGAATAATTATCGGGGATTGCATAAACGGAATTATCCTCCTTCGTTTTAGTTAGTACGATTAACTTAGAATCAATGCCAGCAGATCTCAATGCAATATTTAATCGATATGCGGCATTTCCCGCACCGCCGTTATCTTGCGTGCAAAGGTGAACTACTTTCATTTAGCTGCCTCCATAAAAAGAGAGTCCGGTTTTCGAATTTCACCGTTTTCATCAATATCCAAAAGATAATTGTTAAACTCAGGTAACATTGATTTTTCGGCGGGTGTTCTTTTTACATTACGGAAGCCAGCTTTTTTCAAGAGTTCGGAAAGCGAATATTCATCGTACATCCATTGATGAATTTCGCCGGAAAGTCTGAATTTCCCAATCTCACAAGGCTCTTCCGGTTCCTTTTGAGGGACGTAGCCGTTTTTTCTTATTTGTTCAATCGCTCTTTTCGCTTCGCTTCCTACACGTTGTATTACATAATCGTAAGCGGGAATATCTTTTTGTGCCCAATATTTTAGCATTTCTCCGCCACTTACATTACGAACCATTTGATCGAGCAGTTCGAGAATTATCCATTCGTATTTTTTCTTTGCAATTTCGTTACCTTGTTTTGCTTCTTCCAAATTAGTTAAATATTCACGTGCAATTGTTTCCAAATCGGGAACGGCTAATCTTAATATTCCATCTTTTTTCAAAACACGGTAACATTCGGAAATAAATTTCTCCGCATCCGATTTCGATAAATGTTCAAGCATATGCGAAGAATAAATAAAATCGGCTGTCTCGTTATCAAATGGAATTCCTTTTCGCAAATCATAATTTTTTACTTCGGGATAAGGTGAGTTAATATCAATGTTTATCCAGCCATCGCGAAAATTTCCACCACAACCAAGATTGAGTAGAACTTTTTTATTTTCAACAATAATTTTTTGTGAATTGCTTTTAGTAAAACTTACACCGGTTGCGTCAATTTTCTTTAAGTCGAATTTTAGATTTCTTTCAAGTTGAAATTCATCTACCGCTTTGCGGCAACCTTCCCAATATCCGTAATCATCTATTTGAATAAAGCCGTTTTCAATAACGGAATCGTACAAATTATTAAGAACTGTTTTTGTTGACTCATACCAATCGCCATCAAGATGTAATAGTGCTATTTCACCGATTTCGTTTTTAATTTTGGGAAGTGTGTTTTGGAAAAGCCCTTGAACAGGATGAATAATTTTTTCAAGTCCAAATTCATTAATTAATTTATTGAAATTTTCAATTCCACCATCGCAAGTTCCGGTTCCCCAACCGGTTTCATCGGCACCAATTCCTTGATGTTTATCATCTTCACCGGGTTCAGGCATTCCTTCAAAAGTATCCAAAGAAAATAAAAATCTTTCTCTTTTAGAATACTTTTTAATTACACTTGCAAGTAATATTGAAGAGCCTCCTCTTGCTACACCGCATTCAACAAAATTTCCTGGTAAATCTTCTATACAAATCTTTTTTGCATTGTCGTATAATGATTTCAACCTTTCTACACTTAACATTGTGTAAGCCGAAATTTTTTTGAACAATTCCGCAAACTCATCATCGCCTTTAATTTCGGTACTTAATTGTTCGTTAACGTTTTTTAACGTGTCTTTTGCCAAATCATTATCGGGGAAGCGTGCTAGTTCTTCGAGTAAAGATTCTTTTGCGGAAGTTAAATCGTCCTTAAAAATAAAACAGAAAGCACGTAGCAAATCCAAATTACGGATTGGTTTTTTCTTCGATTTCAATTCAATAATTTGTTTAAATGCTTTATCAATTTTACCGGATTTTATTAATCCCGAAATTTCCTCAATTTTTTTCGAGTAATCGATTTCAACATTTATCGAATTGGCTTGATTTTTAGTTTGTAATCTTTCTTTAATTATTTGATCAAAAACTTCGGCACGTTTTTCCATAGAGTATTGAGTTAAACATTTTTCGTTACCACGTTTCGCAATTTCTTCCCGTTCGTAATCGTGTGTGGAATAATAAACAATTTTGTCTAACAATTCTTTTTCATTTTTAAATGTTTCTATCTCTTTCCCGATTTCGAAAAAGCGGGATAAATTATCATAGTGTTCGGTAAGCAGCATTCTACCAACGCCCGTCGCTTCGAAAATTCGCATATTAATTGTTTCGTTTTTTGCAAGGTCTTTTACATTCCGTAGATTTCGAATATCGCCGCGAGCATCGAAAATTATTTTTCCTGTTTTCAATGCACGGTACATCTCCAAACCAAAACGGGGCTCGCCAAGAAAAGGTTTTACTTTTTCGAGTATCTTATCCAATTCTCCACTTAAATGGAAAATCGGTTTAAATATTTTTTCGCGTTGAGCAAAGTCCGAAATTACTTCTATTAAATGATTTCTGTTCTTGTGTTGAAATGTTGTCCAACTTCCTACAAAACTTAAATCGTATTTTACCTCAATATTTTCCAATGCCGGTAAAATGTGCGTTGGAAATCCCGGAAAGAAAAATTCGAATTCTTTTGCCCCAAGCGATAATGCTTCTTCGCCAACACCATGAAAACCGCTTAAGAATATATCAAATCCGTGAAAAGTTGTCCCGTCCGGAATATCGGCAGCGCGCCAACCAATAACCAAACGAGGTTTGAAATTAAGAGATGCGACAAACTTTCCGTCAAATGTAATCGGATCGGAAAGATAAAGCACATCAGGTTTAAATTCTTCTATCTGTGCCTTTGTTATTTCTTTTACCCAATTGTTAGCATTTGCAAGAGTGTATTTATTTTCGTGCATCCAAGCATTTTGCGAGAAGGGATTATTTGCAACAACAAATTTGGTTTCATAACCAAGTTTTTTCATATACGGAGGGAAAATATGATTTCCGCTAAATCCATCTTCAATTAATTTTTCAATTTGAATATCAAACGGAGCTGTTTGTAACGATTTATTTATTTCGTAAAAGCGTTTTAAATACCTATCGTAAAAAGTGTGGACTTGCATAAATCTTAATTTTTTAACATCATTTTCCCCTTGATTTTTCAATACTATTTTAGGCTTACTTGCATTTTCTTCAATATTTTTAGTAATTGCAAAATATTCTTTTTTTCGTATTACTTCGCACTCGAATTCATTTTCCCAATAAAACATTGTATTGATTGAATGCGGTTTTAAATAAAGCAAAGCGGAATAGGCTATTTTATGTTCGGTTTGCGGCGCTACGTGCATATTCATTAAAATGTCCACACCGAAACTTTCGCCTTCTTCGTACTCGTATTCCACAAAAAGCAGCTTTTCGTTGATGTTTTCTACAAACCAACGGTGATTTGAAATTTTTCCGCTGTTTAACCAAATGTCTTTCCCTTTTGTCGGCGTTTCAATGTAACCGCGTTTAGCAACACGTTGTAATTCGGCACACGCTTTTTCGGGATTCTCAACGTGTTCCAAAACATGCGAGCAGTAAACAAAATCGAATTCCTTATTTTCAAACGGAATTTTTTCCACATTAAATTCAAAGATCGGTTTACCTTCTACGTATTTGAACGGAACACCGGCACGTCCGTATTTATCGTCGGTTGTGGAAATATCGGAAAGATGTGTGGCAAAAGGGAAAGGCTTGTGCCCGCTTCCAACGTCAAGAACTTTTTCACCGGGCTTAATTCCAAAATCAAATAATCTTGCTTGGTAAAGTGAATATCTATCTTTATTCGGTAATTGCTGATATTTATCGTAAAGATCGGCAAGCACTGGAATTGCCGCCTGCGGAAAATTATCTACAATAAATTCATACACATCAAAAGATTTTAGAAATTCACCGATTGCAAAAAGTTTGTTCGCTTCTACAAAAAGCGTTTGCAAATCGGAACTTTGCGGTTTGTATTTTATTCTTCTTCGTTTTTTTGATGCTGACATAATTAACCCAATAAAATGTAATTTTCATTTCCGTTTATTTTTAATAAAAGCGAATCTGCAAAAAATTTAACTGCCCAATTAGGAATAGTAAAAGGTGAATAACCTCCGTTAATTGGGAACGAGCCTCCAAGTCCGCCATAAATATTTTTATCTTTTGTTTTAAGGTACTGTGCCAATTTTGTTTCATCAGTTAGTTTATCGGAATAATCGATAAATTTTTCGTTGCCGGTTGTTTCGCCGAATCTCCTTAAAAATAGAGCGGTTTGTGCGTTACCGGTTAAGCAAGTCCAGTTGTAATCGGGGTTAAAGTCTTGTGTAAATTCACCGGGCAAGCCTAAATAATTTTTATTCGGGTATTCGATTAAGTTCACAATCTTTTCCGAAACCGTGTTAAGTATTTCAATAATTTTCTTTTTATGATTTTCACTTATGTTCGAATGCAATAATTCCGATAAGCCGAAAATAGTGTAAGCGTAAAGATGTGTCCAAGGTTTTCCCGGATCTGAAAGACTTGTATCGGAAAACCAACCATTCTCGAATGTTTTTGAATAGAGCCAGTTCAAAAATTTTTCAACCGAACGCAAAAATTTTATTTCTCCTGTTTGCTTAAATGTTTCGGATAAAGCCCACGCCACACGCGAATGATAAGTTTTGCTTCCCATATATGTATTTTGTTTCCAACTTCCATCGCTCTCTTGAATTTCAACCAACCAATCCGCCGATTTGATTGTTGCATCAAGAAATTTTTGATCGGAAGTTTTTTCGTAAAGAGCAAGCCAACCAAGCATTACTTGTGCAGTATTGAAAACACGGGGTTTTAATCCGTAAACTCCGGACGGTTCACCAATTCCACCGTTTTCCCATTGTAACGAAATTTCCCATTCACCCATTTTTATTGCGTCTTGTAAATATTCATTTTTGCCGGTAAATTCAGAGTAAGCAATAAATGTAGGAATAACGTATCCGGTTGTTTCGGGATAACTAACCATCCACTCGTTTTCAATTAAATTAAATGCCGCAGAAACACCTTTTTTATCATTAACTTCAAATGCTTTTTGTAACCATTTTATTGAAGCTTCGAGGTGTTTTTTATCAGTAACGTTTTTTCCAGTGTAACTATCAATTTTAAGTAGTTCGTCAATACTTAATCTCTTTTTTACTTTTTCTTTATTGATTTTGTTCAATGACTTCAAGGCATTTTCTTTTAGCGAGATTATTTCTTTATCGCCGGGAACGTGTTGCAAATAATTATCATAAAGTTTAATCAAATCGGCGTAGCGTTTTTTTGATTCGATTACTTCTTTAGCAAATAATACTGCTTTTTTATCTAACGGATTTCCGTCAATAAATTGTAAAACTTTTTGCCAAGCTTCTTCTTCGTGTCCTTCATCCCAAAGATTTTCTACGTAATCAATGAAATAGTTGTTTTTATTGTGTGAAATCTTATTAACTTTCTTCTTCCCCTTGATTTTACTTTGCTTCGTGGCTTTTTTCTTTGCTTCGAGGAAAAACATTTGTTCGGGACGATTGTCAATCAATTTAATTTCCGGAATTTCGCTTTCCAAGTATTTTTTCTCTTCTACAACTTCGAAACCCGCTTTTTTGAAAAGCAAGCTCAACGTTTCGTAATCGTAAACGTATTTGCAAGTTTTTCCGCCGGTTTCAAATCCGTAAAACCATTGACTAAATTTATCGGCAAAAGTAATTCCGGGGAATCTGTCCTGCCCGTTCTCCAACTTTTGAAAGAAAAATTCCTTGTCGCGTTCAAGATATTTTTGTGCAAGAATTCTTAAATCCTGCGTTGCAAAGCGAACAATTCCATCGTCTTTCATTACACGATAAACATCTTTAATAATTTCGTAACCGCGTTGTAATGTAAAATAATTGATTGCCGAAATGCAAACCAAGGTATCAACGCTTTCGTCCTCAAAAGGAAGAAGTTCTTTTTCCAAATCGATTGTAATATCAGCCATTGGCGAAATATCTACATTTACCCAGCCTTTTAACATTACCGGACCGCTACAAAGATTAACTTTCAGTTCAGATTTTTCTTGTTTTTCTTTTACAGGTAGTTCAAGCTTCTTTAAGTTGATTTTTGCTTTCAATTTTTTTGTTGGGATGTAGGTCATACAATTTTCAACACAAAAATCAATTGCATTACCACTTAATATTTTCCATCTATCCAAACGATATTTCGTAGAATTCCAAATTTCTTCTACGCTTTGTTCAAATAGATTTCCGTAAAGAGTTTTTCTATCATAATCGTGGCAACATAAAATTACATCGCCGTTTATTTGAACGGTAAAAACTTCCTTCGGATTTACACAATCGGACATTGCCATTTTCAAGTCTTCAATCGTATCGAATTCCGGTCGGCGATATTCTTTATAATCGGAAACTTCGAATTGCGAGTCATCGTGGCGGAAATACGGTGCTTTGAAATTTGCTTTTAATCCGAGCGAGGCACAAAACTCAGTAAACATTTCCATTTCGTGCTGATTGTGCTTAAATACAATAAATTGAGGCATTATATTTACGCCGGCGGAAAATTGCTTGTTAAATTTAACAAGATTTTCAAGCGTCTTTTTCGCTTTTTCCAAATCACCGCCAACTCGGTATTTTTCGTAAACCTCTTGCGTCATTCCGTCAATCGAAACAATAACATCCGCAACACCGCTTAAAATGAGTTCGCGGGCAAGATCTTCATCGAGCATTGTTCCGTTTGTGCTTATATTTACACGCGTAAACTGCGATGCGTATTTAATCATTTTAATTATTTCTTTGTTTAGCATCGGTTCGCCCCAAAGATGTAAATAAAAATACTTCACATAGGGACGAACTTTATCGGCAAGGATTTTAAAGTCATCGAATTTCAAAAAGCCTTTTTTTCGGGAAATAGAGCCATCACCAATTGCACATTCGGGACATTTTAGGTTGCAAGCAAGAGCGGTTTCTACAATAAAAGTGGAAGGGAAGTAGCTCTCAAACTTTTGGAATATCTCAATTTTATCGGAAAAATTTTTAGTGTTTGCAAAAGAATTTATTTTATCGAGAATTTCTTTGTTTTGCGGATTTGCGGCATTTAATAAAAGCAAAGTATTTAGTGCTTGTTCATCATTTCCCAAATTTGAATATAAATCAACTAAATTTAATCCGGCATTTAAATTGGTTGGTTCAATCGATATTGCTTTTTCAAAATTTTCAATTGCTTTCTTCGGACGGTTCAGATAAAAATTTACAACGCCGAGTTGATTATAATAATCGGAATTTTGGATTTCTTTTCCCTCAATTGATTCTAATAATTTTTCAGCTTCCGTAAATTTTCCTTCTACAATTAATTTTTCGGATTGTTTAATAATGTGTTCTAAATTCATTAGTTGTCCTTTCGGATAAATATTTTTATTCTATAATATTATCGTAATAAAACTTCCAAAATCATTCCAAGTAATAATTAAAGTAAATCCCACAAATTTTCGGAAGGTGTGTCCAATACTGAATATTTGGCTAATTTTATTCAATTTTATGAATATTGTCGTAATCCCTATTTGTTTTTTATTTTTTTAATTTTATTTATTACGCAATTTCTTTTAACGAACTTTCGACCATAATTTTAATTAAATCTTTAAACTTCGTTTTTGCTTCCCAACCGAGTTTTTCTTTTGCCTTTTTCGGATTTCCAATTAGCAAATCAACTTCCGTCGGTCTGAAATATTTTTCGTCAATTGTTATTATTACATCGTCTTCTTTTAGATTTGCAAGAGCAATACTATCGTTTCCTAACATTCTATGAATTGCCGATTTATCGAATTTACCAACCAATCCTTCCGTATCAATTCCTTCGCCTCGCCACTTAATTTCTATTCCAACGTTCGAAAAAGCCTGCTCGCAAAGTTCACGTACAGAATGAGTTTCGCCTGTTGCAAGAACAAAATCCTCCGGCTTGGGTTGTTGAAGCATTCGCCACATTCCTTCGCAATATTCCGGTGCGTAACCCCAGTCACGCTTTGCCTCGGGATTACCGATTTGCAATATTTTTTGCCGTCCGAGTGCAATTTTTACTGCCGAATCGACAACTTTTTTTGTTACGAAAGTTCCGCCACGTCTCGGCGATTCGTGATTGAATAAAATTCCGTTTACCGCAAATAAATTATATGCCTCGCGGTAATTGACCACAATCCAATAAGCATAAAGTTTTGCAACTCCATACGGCGAACGTGGATAAAACGGTGTTTCTTCGGTTTGGGGAACTTCCCGAACTTTTCCGAAAAGCTCGGAAGTGGAAGCTTGGTAAAACTTTACCTTTCCGTGCAATCCAACTTCACGAATTGCATCCAGAAAACGCAGCGTTCCGAGTGCATCGACTTGTGCCGTGTAATCCGGAAGTTCGAACGAAACTTTTACGTGGCTTTGTGCCCCGAGATTATAAATTTCATCCGGTTCAACTTTTTCCAGCACTCTATTTAAATTGCTTGTATCAACAAGGTCTCCGTAATGCAGAAACAGTTTTTTATTCAATATTTCAGGATTGTTGTACAAATGGTCAATTCTACCCGTATTAAACGAACTGCTTCTCCGAATTATTCCGTGCACCTCGTAACCCTTTTCAAGCAAAATTTCCGTCAAGTAACTTCCGTCTTGTCCGGTTATGCCGGTGATTAACGCTCGCTTTCGTCCTTGGTTCTTTGTCCGTAGTCCGTCGTCCTTTGTCTTTACTCCTTTATCAGTCATTATTTTATTTCCCTTTTAAGTATTTAATGAAACCGCCAATCAGTTTTTTTATCTTCTTTATTTTTTCAATTAACATCTTAAATTCTGTTTCATTAATATATTGTAAATCGATGATTACGTATAACAACGATTCAACTTCAGTTGCAGAACGATATGCATAGTTAAGAAAGCTAATAAATGCTTTGTCACTACCACTGTCAAATCCCTCTGCTATGTTTGACATTATTGAAACGCTCGCTCTCTGAATTTGATCTTTTAATCCGAAGTCCTTGCTAAACTTTCCTTTAGAAGTGGTTGAATATATTAACTTCACCAACTCTCTTGCTTCTTTCCAAGATTCAATATCTTTAAAATCTTTTATTTTCACCTATTTATCTAATAATATTTTTCATTAAAATGAATTTTGACCACGGACGAAGGACTAAGCACTACGGACTTTGCCCACAAACCATTCATACGTCCGTTTAATTCCATCTTCCAAACTTGTAGAATGTTTCCAACCAAGTTTGTGTATGCTGGAAACATCAAGTAATTTACGTGGTGT
>CAYZGB010000071.1:0-10997 GCA_964477915.1 uncultured Melioribacter sp.
ATTGTGACGGAAACCTTGAAATCACCGATCTCCCATTCTTTGGTATAACCGTCATCAGTTTTTCCAATATTTAATTCATTCGCTAAAATTTCCGACTTAATATAATCCGAAAAATTACTTAAATATTCCACGAATTTTTTATCAGAATTATAATATACGTTAATTCTATCGATTACGTCAAGTCCGAAATCTTTACGCATATTTTGTACACGATTTACAAATTCGCGAGCGTAACCTTCGGCAATAAGTTCGTCATCAAGTTCTTTATCGATTGCAACTGTTACCGAGCCTTCCGTTTCAACCATCCAGCCTTCTATTTCGGTGCTTTGAATTTCGACTTCTTCGGTTGTTACCTCAATCTCTTGATTTTCAACTGCGAGAGTAACTTTCCCGTTCTGTTCGAGCTCGGCAATTTGCTCTTTCGTCATATTACGAATTGCTTCGGCAAGCGGTTTAACCAATTTGCCGTACTTCGGACCTATTACCTTAAAATTAGGTTTCGCTGATTTATTTACAATTCCCGAATCATCTTCAAGAATTTCAAGTTCCTTGATATTTACTTCTTCCAAAATAACATCACGCATTTCTTCAATCGATTTACGCAATTCCGGATTTACGGCAACCATAATTTTACGCAATGGCTGACGTACCTTCAAGTTGGCTTTTGCACGCATCGAACGAGTTAAGTAAACAACCTTTTGTGCAATTTCCATCTTTTGTTCAAGTTCTTCATCAATATAGCCTGCTTGCGGAAAATTCGATAAATGAACTGATTCATAATTTTCCAAACCGGTAACATTATTAAGGTTGCGATAAAGTTCATCCGAAATAAACGGAGCAAAAGGTGAAGAAAGTTTTGCAACCGTTATTAAACATTCGTAGAGCGTTTGATAAGCGGAAAGTTTATTTTCATTCTTTTCCGATTTCCAGAAACGACGACGATTACGACGTACGTACCAATTGGAAAGTTCATCGATTGTAAAATCGGCAACGGCACGTGCGGCTTTGGTTACATCGTAAGCATCCATATATTTTTCGTATTCTTTAATTAAAGAATTCATTTTCGAAATTATCCAGCGATCGATTTCCGGTCGTTTTTCGTAAGGGATTTTTTCTTCGGTAAATGTAAAGTTATCGAGATTTGCATAAAGAGCGAAGAAAGAGTAAGTATTTACAAGTGTTCCGAAAAACTTACGCTGCGTTTCACCTACGCCGTCTTCGTCAAAAAGCGTAGGTTTCCACGGTGGACTTACGGTAAGCAAATACCAGCGTGTTGCATCTGCTCCGTATTTTTCAAAAAGCTCGAACGGATTAACAGTATTACCGCGGGATTTCGACATTTTTAATCCGTTCTTATCCAAAATCAATTCGTTAACGAGTACGTTTTTGTATGCGATTTTATCAAAAAGCATCGTTGCAATTGCATGCAAAGTGTAAAACCAGCCGCGTGTTTGATCAATTCCTTCGCTAATAAAATCAGCGGGGAAAGCACGCTCGAAAAGTTCTTTGTTTTCGAATGGATAGTGAAATTGTGCAAACGGCATCGAACCGGAATCGAACCAAACGTCAATTAGTTCGGGCGTACGAGTGTAAATTTTTCCGTCTCGTTCGAATTTTACTTCGTCCACAAAAGGCTTGTGTAAATCTATTTCTTCTTCGGGCAAATCCGCTACTTTAATTCGCTCGCCGTTTCTTTCCACAAAACCTTCTTTCAATTCGGCAACGCTTCCTATTGCGAACATATCTTTTCCGTCTTCGCTGATCCAAATAGGAAGCGGTGTTGCCCAAAATCTATCGCGGGAAAGAGCCCAATCTTTATTTTCTTCGAGCCAGTTCCCAAATCTTCCTGCTCCAACTTCCGGCGGAACCCAGTTGATTTGTTTGTTCAATTCAACCATTCTATCTGCAACGGAAGTTGTGCGAATAAACCACGATTCGCGAGCGTAATAAATAACGGGAACATCATCGAATCGCCAACTGAAAGGATAAGAGTGAACTATGGTTTCTTTTTTGTAAAGTTTGTCTTCTTTTTTCAACATATAGATAATATCGTTATCGGCATCCTTAACAAATTTGCCTTCCAAATCGGGAACGTCGGAAGTAAATGTTCCGTTGCGTTTTACAGGTTGCAAGAATGGAAGATTATATTTTTTCGATACTTCGTAGTCGTCCGCACCAAAAGCCGGTGCAATGTGAACAATGCCCGAACCGTCTTCGGTGCTTACAAAATCGGCTTCAATTACGTAAAAAGCATCTTTGTCAACTTGCAAATATTTGAATAATTGGTCGTAATGAATTCCGGCTAAATCTTTGCCTTTGTATCTTTCAAGAATTTTATAGTCTTCTTTGATTACTTCCAAACGGGCTTCTGCAAGAATAAGTTTTTTACCTTCGGTTTCAATTTTTACATAATCAATATCCGAACCAACAGCGAGAGCAACGTTTGAAATAAGTGTCCACGGTGTTGTTGTCCAAACAAGAAAATAAACTTCTTCGCCTTTTGTAAAATCTTCGTCGGTAATTTTCATCAAAACGTAAACCGACGGGTCTTTTGTTTCCTTGTAACCAAGTGCAAGTTCGTGCGAAGAAAGAACCGTTTCGGAACGCGGACACTGGGGAACGATTTTGTAATCTTTGTAAATCAAACCCTTGTCAAATAAGGTTTTCAGTGCCCACCAAACGGATTCGATATAATTAGTATCGCAAGTAATGTAAGGATTTTCGAGGTCAATCCAATAGCCCATTCGCTCGGTCATTTCTTCCCACAAATCTTTGTAGGTAAAAACCGAGTTGTAACAAGCTTTGTTATATTTATCAACACCGTATTCGGGAATTTCGCTTTTGTTTTTAATTCCAAGTTGTTTTTCAACTTCAATTTCTACTGGTAATCCGTGAGTATCCCAACCTGCTTTACGATAAACGCGATAGCCTTTTAGTGTTTTGTAACGGCAAGCCATATCTTTAAGTGTGCGAGCCATTACGTGGTGGATGCCGGGCTTACCGTTTGCCGTAGGAGGACCTTCGTAGAAAGTGAAGGTTTTATTTTCGTCGCGTGTTTCTACGCTTTTTTCAAAAATTTTTTTCTCTTTCCAAAACTTTAAAATCTCTTTTTCAATTTCGGGATAATTAACTTTTTTGTATTGTTTAAACATAATTTGGATTTACCTTTATTTAATTTAATCTTTGATTTCGTTGCTATTATTTTCTTCGTATTTCTTTAAAATATTTTTTTCCGTATTTATTAAAGTTTCTATTTTTAGCATTAATTCCTCATATTGCCGATTTAATATTCCCACGTTACTTTTTGCTTCCGAAAGAATTTTTTCAGCTTCAAGTTCGGCTTTTTCAATAATTAAAGATGCTTTTTCTTCGGCGTTCTTCAATTTTAATTCAGTCTCTTTTTCAATTGAATCGTAAATTTCGCACAAAGTTTCTCGTCGAACGGTTTCCGAAACTGCCATACCAAAAAATGCCATAGAGCCAAGTAAAATACCACGTAACCCGTAAAAAAGTAAATCTTCTAAAAAAGGATTTGAAATGTAAAAATATTCTCCGAAAAAAACTGCGAAACCAAGAGAGAAAAGAACCGAAATTATAATTGTTACGAAAATAACTTTTCCGCCGTAAACCCAACCAAAAAATTTATCGATAGCCCAACCAACTGTAAAAGTAAGAACAGATAAAACAAACCAGGCAGAAAAAGTTTGTAACGGGCTACGAAAAATTTCAACGTTAAGAAACATCGAAATTAAAGTTAAAAAAACAATGAGAGAAGGATAAAAATAATATATCGTTTTTATTTTTTTCACAATTGTCTTACAAGTTCCTTAAAAATCAAAGTTAGTGAAGGTTCTGCTTTTGTTGCTGCATTAATTACTTCATTAATATCAATAGGTTGAAGTGCATCGGGAAAACATTCATCAGTAACTACACTAATTCCGAATACTTTCATTCCCATATGATTGGCTGCAATATTTTCCGGAACAGTTGACATTCCAACAACGTCCGCTCCAATAGCACGTAAAAATCTATATTCGGCACGTGTTTCCAAATTAGGACCGGGAACAGCAACGTAAATTCCCTTTTGAATTTTAATTTTATTTTCAAGTGCAATTTTTTCAGCTAATTCGATTAATTCGTAAGAATAGGGTTCGCTCATATCGGGGAAACGAGGACCGAGCTCTTCATCATTAGGTCCTATTAAAGGATTATCGCCAAGTAAGTTGATATGATCTTCAATAATCATCAAATCGCCACGACGGTAAATTGGATTCATTCCGCCGCAAGCATTTGAAATAAGTAAATATTTTACTCCAAGGAATTTCATTACACGAACGGGAAAAACAATTTGTTGCATTGAATAGCCTTCGTAAAAGTGAAATCGTCCTTGCATTACAACAACATTTTTTCCACCGAGTTTACCGAAAATTAATTTACCGGCATGTGTTTCAACTGTAGAAAGAGGGAAATGAGGTAAATTGGCATAATCAATTTCGTGTTCTATTTCAATTTCCGAAACCAATCCACCCAAGCCGGTTCCAAGTACAATTCCAATAGGATAATCTTCAGCGGTTTGTTTTCTAATAACTTCAAGAGCCTCGTTGATTTTTTTTATTGTTTCACTCATTTTTTGTCGCGTTTTCCTCATTGCTTGTTTCACTTTCGGATAGATTACTTGACGGAATATCTTCTTCCTCCGGTTGAATTTCTTCTACTGTTGAGGGGGATTTTTCGAGGTCGATAATTTTGGATTTATGTAAAAAACTTTCTTGTGTTTTGATAATTGAATTGAGTTCCGCAAGCAATCTATTTTTAAGTTCGTTTAATTCGGCAATGGATTTCTTTTGTTCTTGTTCAAGATTTTCGGCATCGTCAATAATCTGTTTTGCTTTGTCTTCCGCTAATTTCAGAATTTCTTCCGCTTTTTGTTTTGCGTTTTCAATCAAATGCTGTTTTGTTTCTTGAGCATCTAACAAGGTATTTTGCAAATCCTTTTCAATTTTTTTTAATCTTTCAAGTTCATTCCGCTTGTTTTCAAGTTCTTTTGCCAAATTTTCATTCTCCTCAATTAAATGGGCAAATTCATCGGCTACTCGTTTAAGAAAAAGTTCTACTTCCGCTTTGTCGTAGCCTCTCATAGAAACAGTAAATTTTTGCTCTTCAATGTTTCGTGGTGTTAAACTCATTTTTTATCCCAAGGTTTTGAATAATCGCGTTCACCGAAAATTGCAGTGCCAATTCTAACAATTGTAGAGCCTTCTTCAATTGCAATCTCGTAATCGTTTGTCATTCCCATTGAAAGATGTGGTAAAACGAAACCTTTTTGCCCAAGTTTTTCTTTGTGCTCACGCAGTTTGGAAAATGATTTTCTAATAATCTTTTCGTCATCGGTAAAAGGCGCCATCGTCATCAATCCAATTAAATCAATATTCGTTGTTTCATTGCAATACTCAGCAATTTTAAGTAGCTCGTCGTAGTTTCTAATTCCAAACTTCGATTCTTCCCCGGAAGTGTTAACTTCAAACAATATTTTTTGAATTAATCCAAGTTTTGCTGCACGCTCATTAATTTCTTTTACAAGCTTAATAGAATCGACCGAGTGAATTAATTTCGCTTTCCCAACAACATACTTTACTTTGTTAGATTGTAAATGTCCGATAAAATGCCAAATTACATTATCTCCAAGTAGTTCATATTTGTCGCGAAATTCTTGAGCTTTGTTTTCGCCAAAATCTTTCACCCCGAGTTTTATCGCTTCTTCAATTAAACGAATTGGCTCGGTTTTGGAAACGGCAACAAGCGTAATTTCATCGGGATTTCTACCCGATTTTATCGCTGCTTGTGCAATTTTTTCACAAACAATATTTAGGTTTTTATCAATCATATCCATAAAAATAAAGATAAAAAAAGTATTGTTTTTATTGTTAAAAATCAATTATTCTTTTTGTAATTTCTTGAATTTTTAAGAGTGAATACGAAACATTTTATTGCAAATTTATGCCAAAATTATTTATATTTGGTAAACTTTTGAAATGGTAATCATGACGAAAAATGAATTGGTAAAATATTTTAAAGGAAAAAATATTATTAGTAGAGATGAATTATATGAGTTCTTTTTAAAAAATGAACCGAACTTAAAAAAAAATACTTTCGCCTGGCGTGTTCATAAACTTACGAAAAAGGGTATTATTAAAATTATAGGTCGTGGAATTTACTCTCTCAAAAATAAGGACAATTACTTTCTACAATTAAGTAATGTTTCTGTAAAAGTTTCTAATCATATTGCAAAATCTTATTCCGATTTAACTTATTGTATTTCCAATTCAAATTGGATAAACGAATTTACCACTCATCAATATAGTAGTAATTTTACTATTGTTGAAGTTGAAAAAGAATTTTTAGAATCAGTATTCTTTAGCTTAAGAGAAAAATTCAAAAATGTTTTTCTTAAACCTAGTAAAACCGAATTTGACCGATATATTTCCGATTTAGGGAAAGCAATTATTTTAATTCCATTCATCACAAGGGCACCAATTCAAAAATTGGAAAACAAAAAGTTTTTACTACCAACTATTGAAAAGTTAATAGTAGATATTTTTACAAAAAATATTCCTTATTTTTTTCTACCTAAATCGGAAGTTGATAAAATTATTAAAAATGTATTTAGGAATTACAATGTAAATCAAACTACGTTACTTGCTTATGCTGCGAGAAGGGGTAAAAAAAATGAAATTCAAAATTTTCTAATTGAAAAAAAATTAATAGAGGCTCGAATTGATTGATCAACGCTGTTTTACAAAAGAGTGGATAAATGGTTTTAGAAAGAATAAGATTTATTCGAAAATTAATCCGCCAATTTTGGAAAAAATGATAAATGCTCTTTCTCTTTTAGAACATTTGGTAATTAATAATTTGGTATTCGTATTTAAAGGAGGCACAAGTTTAATTCTTTTGCTTGAAAATACAAATCGTTTCTCCGTTGATATTGATATTTTAACAACACAAAACCGAAATTTAATTGAACAAATCTTTGATAAAATAATTGAGACTTCACATTTTCTAAAATGGAAACTTGACGAACGGCGAAGTTATAAATCGGGCATTCCGAAAGCTCATTACGAATTTGAGTTTAAATCGGTTTTTAGCGAACGGAGAAACACAATTTTGTTAGATATTCTATTTGAAAAGCCAAAATATCCAAAGATTCAACTACTCCCGATAAAAGCAGAATGGATTGGAAACAAATCCGAAGGTTCCACAAAAAATATTACAGATATTTTTGTAAATGTTCCTACGATAGAATCAATTATGGGAGATAAACTAACTGCATTTGCACCTACAACAACAGGCATACTTTTTAATAGTGGAAAAGAACTAGAAATTATTAAACAACTTTACGATATAGACAAACTTTTTGATAAAATTGAGAATCTAAAAACCGTTAGCGAAAGTTTTCAAATTTTTGCTAGGCAAGAAATTGAATATAGAAATTTGGATATTACTCCAAACGATGTTCTTGATGACATTTTTACAACATCAAGACTTATTTCAATGCGAGAGAAAAATGGAAATGCTTTTCAGAAAAAATATTTTAACGAAATTCAAATCGGTTTAAGAAGTTTTTCGAATTTTTTGATTTCCGGAAGTTTTAGAATTGAAAACGCAATTAATGCAGCGGCTAAAGCGGCTTATTTATCTACAAAATTAAAACTTAATGATCTTTCTCCAATTGAAAAATTTTCCAACCAAAAAGTTGCCGAATTGAATATTAACACATCTAAATGGAGTTATTTAAACAAACTTAAAAAATTGCCTGATAAGAGTGGATTTTTCTATTGGTATAAAACGATAAAATTATTGGATATGCATGGTTTTGGTGGTAAATAGGCAAATCTTACAACTTGCAAGTAACTTTGGAAATCGATATAATAAAAGATTAAATAATAATTATTAACTCATTGTTAAAATAAGGAGATAAAAAATGTTTGACGAAAATTATGCCTTTACCGTTAAAGAACGCTTTTTAAGATACGTTAAATACGACACTCAATCTAATGAAGAATCGGAAACATTCCCAAGCGACCCGAAACAACTCGAACTTTCAAAAGACCTTGTAAAAGAGTTAAAGGAAATCGGTTTGGAAGATGCATATATGAACGAATATGGTTATGTTTACGCAACACTTCCTTCGAACACCGATAAAGAAGTTCCGGTTGTTGCTTTTATTGCTCACGTAGATACTGCACCTGCTGTAACCGGAGCAAATGTAAATCCGCAGATTGTTGAAAATTATCAAGGTGGCGATATTGTTTTGCCAAACGGCAAAGTAATCGAGGAAGCGAAAAATCCCGAACTGAAAGATATGATTGGGTTTGAAATTATTACAACTGACGGAACAACTTTACTTGGTGCTGATGACAAAGCCGGTGTTGCCGAAATTATTGATGCGATGAATTATTTAATTAAACACCCCGAAATTAAACACGGTACAATTCGTGTTTGCTTTACGCCGGACGAAGAAGTTGGTCGCGGAACTGAAAAGCTTGATGTAAAAGAATTAGGTGCAAAGTTCGCTTACACAATTGACGGCGGAACACGTGGCGAAATTGAAACCGAAACATTTTCCGCAGACGCAGTCGATATTAAGTTTTTAGGGAAAAATGTTCACCCGGGATATGCAAAAGGTAAACTCGTAAACGCAATTAAAGTTGCTTCCCGTTTTATCGAAATGTTACCAAAAGACAAACTTTCCCCCGAAACTACCGAAGGACGCGAAGGATACGTCCATCCGATTTCAATTTCCGGCAACGAAGAAGAAACTATGGTTAAATTTATTATCCGCGATTTTATTGATGAAAAACTCACCGAGTACGAAGATTATCTTGAAGAACTTGTTAAAAAAGCCGTTGCGGAGTTTCCGGGTTCAAATTATGAATTTAAGAGAATCGAACAATACAGAAATATGAAAAATGTAATTGACGAACATCCCGAAGTAGAACAATACGCAATTGAAGCTCTGGAACGTGTTGGAATTAAACCAATTCAATCGGCAATTCGTGGTGGTACGGATGGATCAAAATTAAGTTATATGGGCGTTCCAACTCCTAATCTTTTTGCCGGTGGACATAATTTCCATTCCGTTTTGGAATATGTTGCAAGAGAAGATATGGAAGCTGCTGTTAAAACGATTGTTACTCTTGCTCAAATTTGGGAAGAAAAAAGCTAATTTGAAAAACTTGATATTTTAAAGGGAATACAAAAACGTATTCCCTTTTTTATTTAGCGTAAAAACATACGAGGTAAAAATGAAAATTGAAGAAAAAATTAATGAATTAGGTTACACTTTACCGGAAGCACCAAAACCGGTCGCTGCGTACATTCCTACCGTTAGAACCGGTAATTTAATTTTTACTGCGGGACAAATTCCCATTGTCGAGGGTAAATTGGAATATACAGGAAAAATTTATGACGAAAAAACAATTCAAAAAGGATTTGAAGCAGCACGTATTTGTGCACTTAATTGTTTGAGTGTAATTAAAAGTGAAATCGGTGATCTCGATAAAATAAAAAAAATCGTTAAAATCGGTGTTTTTGTTAATAGTGCGGAAAAATTTACCGACCAACCGAAAGTTGCAAACGGCGCATCGGAATTATTAGTTGAAATTTTTGGCGAAAAAGGAAAACACGCAAGAAGCGCAGTTGGTGTAAATGAATTACCATTAAACGCAGCAGTAGAAATAGAAATGATTGTTGAAGTTGAGGATTAGGATTTTTTTATGAAAAAAATTGGTTTGTTTGTTTTTATCATTTTAAGTACTGTAAATGTTTTTGCTCAAAAAGAAGATAACAATTGGCACTTTTTACGTTTTGGTTACCAAGCGGGAAAGGTTCTTCAAACACACGAATTTTTAAAGGGTGAAAATGCTACCGGAAAACCGATAGATTATTTTCAATCTTTTCGTTTGGAATACGGTGTTCAAACTGATGGGAGTTCCGATTGACACCACGTTTTTAATTTACCGACTTACGGAATTGGAATTTACACAGTAAATTTCTTTGACGATTCAGAACTCGGAACGCCATCGGCAATCTACGGATTTTTCAATTGGCCTTTCAAAAGATATAAACATTCCGCTTTAAGTGCTGAATTTGGTTTCGGTATTGCTTACGATTGGCAACCTTTTGAACCCGAAAAAAATCCTTACAATCTTGTAATTGGAATGGGACGCTCGGTTTATATCGACGTTGGATTAAAATATACTTACTACTTAACCAAACATTTTAATTTAAGTGGTCAATTTTCTTTTTCCCATTTTTCAAACGGTTCAACTCAACAACCAAATGCAGGAATAAATCTCTTAGCACCGAGAATTAATTTAGCTTACAATTTCGGCGGAAGAAATCATTTGCCTACAATAAAGAAAATGCCGGAATACACTGCTCATAAAAAAGAATTTACTGTTTCTTTAACTTATGGTAGTAAAAGTGAGGTTTTTACCGTTAAAAATATGCCTCGGGACGATACAACTTTTACTAATAAACGTAGGGAATCATTTAACATTTTTGCACTGATTTTTGCTTGGAATAAGCAAATTTATTACAATAGCAAGGTTGGGTTAACTGCCGAAGTTGAATACGACCCTTCGCTTAAAGTTTCTTATTCAAATGAAAATGGCGAAGTAATTCGTTACGAAGGCGAAACCAAGGATAAAATTAGAGCTGGATTTACTGCGCAGTATTTACTTGTAATTAATAAAATTGAAGGGAAGGTTGGTTTGGGTTATTACGTTTACGGAAAAAATCCTGGCTCGCTTCCTAAACTCTATCAACGTCTCGGAATTAAGTTTTACATTTTAAGAGATTTGTTTATGGGACTGAATTTACGCTTTTACGATTTTTCGAAAGCGGATAATATGGAATATCACATCGGTTACAGATTTGATTTGTAATCTGTGCAAATTAGATAATAAAATTGCCACGAATTCACGAATGAAATA
>CAYZGB010000072.1:0-10842 GCA_964477915.1 uncultured Melioribacter sp.
CCGCGGTGGCTGATTTTATTTTTTTCTTCGGTTGTGAGTTCCGCCAAAGTTTTATCGTAGCCGTCGGGAATAAAAATCGGATCGTAGCCGAAACCGTTGCTACCCTTGAATTCATTGACGATTCTTCCGTGCAACTCGCCAAACACTGTAATTTCAGTGCTTTCGTCAACATAACTTGCACAACAAACAAATTTTGCTTTGTGCGGTTCGGGAAAATTTTTCAATTCGGCTAATAATTTCAAATTGTTTGCTTTGTAATCGGCATGTTCGCCGGCGTAACGGGCCGAATAAATCCCAGGCTTTCCGTTAAGTTGTTCCACAACCAATCCGCTATCATCGGCAATTACAGGTAATTTGTATTTGGTAAATATTGTGCGAGATTTAATAAGCGAATTTTCTTCGAATGTTTTGCCGTCCTCAATAATTTCGGGCGGATTTTCCAAATCATTTAGAGTAATAATTTCAATATTATAATTTGCAAAAAGTTTACGTACTTCTTCCGCTTTGCCTTTGTTACCGGTTGCAAAAATTATTTTTTTCATAGTATTTAATGTTGGATTTTATTTGTCATTCGGTTCGCGTAAACGTACAAGCCCCAGAAATTCGTTACGCGTGCGAATATCATCCATAAAAACACCACGCATTGCGCTTGTTACGGTAAACGAATTTTGCTTCTGAACTCCACGCATCATCATACACATATGATAAGCTTCCACAACAACGCCAACACCTTCCGGCTCTAAAATTTCCATTAACGTATCGGCAATTTGTTTGGTAAGTCTTTCTTGAATTTGAAGCCTTCTCGAAAAAACTTCAACAATACGTGGAATTTTACTTAAGCCGATTACTTTTCCATTCGGAATGTAAGCAACATGGACTTTTCCGTAAAACGGAATTAAATGATGCTCGCACATACTGTACATATCAATATCGCGAACAATTACCATTTCGTTGTGATCTTCTTCGAAGATTGCTCCGTTTACAATTTCATCTATATTCGAACGATAGCCGTGTGTAAGAAATTCGTAAGCTTTTGCAACACGATACGGCGTTCGCAATAGCCCTTCTCTTTCGGGGTCTTCACCAACTTCCGCAAGCAATTCTTTAATTAGTGCGGAAACTTTTTCGATGTTAATTTCATTCTCCTCTATATTCGGCATAGTTATTCTCCGTTTCGTAAATTTTGATTGAATGTAATTCTCCTGCGGGGAGTTTATCTTTTAGCAAATTCCAAATAATAACAACAAGATTTTCGATTGTAGGATTTTTCCCTTCCATTTCCGGAACGTCAAAATTCAGATGTTTGTGATCGAATTTTTCAATAACGTTCTCTTTGATAATTCGTTCCAAATCCGTGAGGTTAATAATAAAGCCGGTTTCCGGATCCGGTTCGCCGGCAATAACAACTTCGAGCGAGTAGTTGTGTCCGTGTCCGTAATAATTATTGCACTTTCCGAACACTTCGTCGTTCTTATCGTTTTCCCAATTGGGATTAAATAATCTATGTGCGGCGCTGAAAGTTTCGCGTCGTGTTAAATATACTTTCGGCATTTTACTACCTTCTTTCTTATTAATTATTATGAAATAAATTTTTATCGATTTTCAAATTTAAGAAAAATTTTAACTTAATCGGGAAAAGGTCAAACGGGAGAATTTTATTCTTATTTTAACAACTTAAAATTGAATCTTTATTTGAAAGAAAACGCAACAATATAAGATGAAAAAAACACTTTCAATTTTATTGATTTTGGTTTTCGTCTTCGGTTCGGATTTTGCTCAAACACGAAAAATCAAACGGACTTATTACCCGAACGGAAAATTAAAATCCGAAGGTGAATATTTAAATGGCGTAAGAGATGGCGTTTACAAAGAATATTACGAAAACGGACAATTGTGGAAAGAGTGGCATTTCAAAAACGGAAAAGAAGAGGGCGTTTCGAAATGGTATTTCCCCGACGGCACTTTAAGTATGGAATGGAATTATAAAAATGGGAAATTGGAAGGCGTTTCAAAATGGTATTACGAAAGCGGCGAACTTTGGGCAGAACCGATTTATGTAAACGGCAAACGGGAAGGCTTTACCAAAACATATTACAAGGACGGTAAACTTCAGGGCATTTGGCAATATCATAACGGAAAATTAAATGGCGTTAGCAAAACCTTTTTTGAAAACGGGAAGGTTGAGGTCGAGAAAAATTTTGTTGACGACAAACTCGAAGGCGTAAGTAAAGTTTATTACGATTTTGGCGAAGTTGCGTTGGAAGCGCATTACAAAAACGATAAACTCGACGGAATTTCGTATCTCTACTATCCCGATGGGAAAATTAAAGTTATCGATACTTACAAAAACGGACAAATCGTAAAACGCATTCGATACGATATTGTAGGAAGATTGGACAAGGTAGAAGAATCTTTCAAAGAATACAGCGGCTACGGAACACTCGCTTCGGTGAAAAAATTCCGCGAAGGAAAACTTAATGGAATAAGCAAATTTTATTACGATAGCGGATACTTAAAAGCAATCAAAAATTACAAGAACGATGTTCTCGATAGCGTCCAAGTCGAATTTCACGACGGCGGATTTTTATCGAAAATTACAAATTACAACGGTGGCAAAAAGGACGGAACGGAACTTGTTTACGATAACGCCGGGAAACTTATCGGAAAGTATTATTACACACTCGGTTTACTCGAAGGAAAGCAATTCGAATGGTATTCGAACGGCAATAAAAAAACGGTTAAAAATTATTTTCACGGTAATTACGACGGTGAAAATATTGAGTATTATCCCGATGGCTCTGTAAAAAGCGTTTATAATTTTTATCGTGGAAAACTTCAAGGAATAGCAAAAACGTATTACGAAAACGGAAATCTTAAAGAATTTTTCGTTTACAAAAACAACTTGCCGGACGGGACTTGTTTTACTTACAATCCGGATGGCTCATTGAAAAAGAAATCGGTTTACAAAAACGGCGAACTAATTGAACAAACGCGTTAGGGCAAGTAAAATTAGGGGGAAGAACATTTTATTTCCATTTCTCTTGTTATATCCAAAATCTTTATTAGATTTAAATAATCAAATAATTAAAAAATAAAAGGCTAAATTATGTCAATCACAAAAAAATACTTAAAAACGAAGCCCGTCTGCAAAGTTACCTTTAAGATAGAACCTGAAAAAGGTAAGTATTACAAAACCGCAAATTTATTGGGCGATTTTAACAATTGGGATATTAACGCTACACCGATGAAAAAATTAAAAAGCGGTGGTTTTAGTGTGAGCGTTAATTTGGAGAAAAATCACAAATACAAATTCCGTTATTTATTTGACGGCGTTACTTGGGATAACGACTCTGAAGCGGACGGAAGCGTTCCTACACCTTTCGGCGATTCAGAAGACTCGGTTATCGAATGCTAATGTAAGACAAATTAAAATTATTGGTGATTCGAATGAATAAAAAAATTGTAACGATATTGTTTTTTGCCTTTTTGTTTGTTTATTCTTGTAACTTAATCGGCGGTGCAAATTACGGCGATACTTTAACCGTTGGCGAGTGGAATGTTGAAAATCTATTCGATACGATTGACGACCCGGGCAAAAAGGACGAAGAGTTTACCCCGAACAGCAATAAACATTGGACGCTTGCACGATTGCACGAAAAACTTAATCACCTTGCAAAAGTTTTGAATTTGGTAAAACCGGATTTGTGGGGATTTGAAGAAGTTGAACACAAAGCGTTAATCGATAGCATTGTATCCCGCTTAAATTATGCCGAATACGGAATTGTTTATGCCGAAAGTCCCGATTTTAGAGGCATTGACAACGCCTTGATTTACAGAAAAGATAAATTCGCGGTAATTTCATTCGACACGCTAAAAGTCGCTTTGCCTCTTAATCACACAACGCGTTACATTCTTTATGTCAAATTGAAAGATTACAACGGCAATGTTTGGAATGTTTTTGTAAATCATTGGCCTTCGCGTTGGGGCGGGAAAGAAAAGAGCGAACCGAAGAGAATTTCGGCAGCTCAAACTTTACGGGAATATTTAATTTGTAACAAGATTAACAAAAACGTAATAATTATGGGCGATTTTAACGATGACCCAACAGATCCTTCAATCCGTTATGTTTTATCGGCTAAAACAGATAAAGAACACGTAATCAGAAAAAACGATTTGATTAATCTTGCAGCGCCGAAATTTTTACACGGCGAAGGTTCATTGGAATATCACGGAAAATGGAATATGCTTGATCAAATTATTGTTACGCAGGATTTACTTGGCGAGGGGAAAATTCGTTACGTTAAAAATTCATTTAATGTAATTAAATATGATTTTATGGTTGTGCAAAGCGGTAAATACAAAGGCTATCCTGCACGAACTTACGCCGGAAGAAAATTTCTCGGCGGATATTCGGACCATTTTCCGGTTACAGCAAAATTTGTTAGTGAAGATTAATCCGATACTTGAAAATAAAGAGGAAAATTTATGTCGTGTGAATTTAACATAATAATACCAAGCGATAAAAATATTGACGAATTGATTTTGAAAGCAAAGGAAACATTCGAGCAAATGGGTGGAGAATTTTCGGGGGATAACGCAGATGGTGAGTTTTTTCTTAATTCGCCGGTTGGTAAAATTTCGGGCAACTATAAAATTTCCGAAAACGAAATGAATGTTGTTCTTACCGAAAAACCGATGATGTTACCTTGTTCAATGATTGAAAACGAGTTTAACAAATATTTGAAATCGTGAAATGACACAGAAAGAATTAACCGATAAAATTGCCGAACACATTAAGAAGAACGACAAATTTGCCGCTTGGCTTGGCGTTGAACTTTTGGAGAATGCACCGGGATATGCAAAAATAAAGATGAAAATTCGTCCCGATATGATTAATTCTTTCGGCACTTGCCACGGCGGTGTTACACTTGCTTTTGCACAAACGGCACTTGCATTTTGTTCGAACAATTACGGAAATATTGCCGTTGCTCTCGATACCGGAATGGCATTTACCACGCCACTTTACGAAGGAGACGAAGTGATTGCCGAAACAAAAGAAGAAAGCAAACGTTCTAAAATTGCCGTTTACACAATTCGTGTTACAAAAACAACGGGCGAAACTGTCGGAGTTTTCCGGGGTTCGGTTTACGATACCGGCAATAAATATTTTCCCGAAATTGAGGTGGACGATGCGTAAAGTTTTTGCTTTTACATTGTTTCTTTTTCTTTTGCAAATAGCCGCTGTTTCGTGTTCGCCATCGCTTAAAATTGCAGAATATGCCGTAACCGAAAAATCCACGTTTGTAAATTTGAATGTAGAAAGTTTGCCTTTGAAAAATTATGATGTTAAACTTTTGAGACTTAAAAGAAACAGGCAATATGTAAATTTCAACGATAAAACAAAAATACAACTTCGCGACACCCTTTATTTATTGGGGACGAGCAATCAATTGGAAAAAGTTTACAGATATTTCGATAAGAAAGATTAGCTAATGAAACGACAGATTTTTTTATCTCTGTTAATTTCAATTTTTGTATCCTTAATTGCCGTGGGCATTTATTATTACTTCGATTCAAAATCGCCCGAGGTTATTTACAAAATTTACGATACTTCAATCGACAGGAAATTCAAAGACGATTTTCCGTTTCAATACGTAATCGAAAGCCCGAAATTGCCGGATAAAATTTACTTTTGCGGCGAACGCGTCCCGCTTGAAAATTTCGATGTAAAGGAACGAATTGAACGCGAACTTATTTCAAACACGTATTGGCATTCTTCAACATTGCTCGTTCTAAAACGCTCGGGAAGGTGGTTCCCGGTAATTGTTCCGATATTGAAAAAATACGGTATTCCCGAAGATTTTAAGTATCTTGCTGTTGTTGAAAGCAATCTCGAAAATGCGGTGTCGCCGGCAAAGGCGGTAGGTTTTTGGCAATTGTTAAAACGCACTGCAAGGCAATACGGACTTGAGGTAAACAAATGTGTGGATGAAAGATACGACGTGGAAAAATCCACCGAAGTTGCTTGCAAATATTTAAAAAAAGCAAAACGGAAATTCGGAACTTGGACGCTTGCCGCTGCCTCTTACAACATCGGAATTTCTAATCTTCAAAAGCAAATGAAAAAACAAGCGACGAAAATTTACTACAATATGAATTTACCGGAAGAGACTTCCCGGTATTTGTTTCGTCTTTTGGCGATAAAAATTATTTTCGAAAACCCAGCCAAATACGGATTTTTAATTAAAGATGAAGATTATTACAAGCCGTTCGAATACAAAATAATTAAGATTAAAAAGAGCATTAAACATCTCGGGAAATATGCAAATTCGTTGGGGATAAACTATCGCACGTTAAAAATCTTCAATCCGTGGCTGCGTGATAATTATCTTAAAGTAAAACGGGGGAAAGTTTACGAATTAAAAATACCGACTTACGGCTCGGTGGAGATAATCAGATAATCACAAAAGTTAAATAGGATATTTTTACCAGCCGCCGCTTGCACCACCGCCACCGAACGAGCCTCCTCCTCCGGAAAATCCGCCGAAATCGCCACCGCCGAATCCACCGCCACCGTAACCGCCTCCGCGAGAACCGAAAGAGCCGAACATTGAGCCGAGTAGAAACCAACCAACTCCGCCTCCTCTTCCGCCACCACCAAGAAGCAAGAATAGAATGATTAAAAAGAAGATTAAATTACCAAGCGAAAATCCCTCTTCGCCTTTTGGAACTCGCTTTCTATTTGTGTTTTTATATTCTCCTTGCGTTGCTTTCATTATTGCATCTAAGCCGGCAGTAATGCCTTGGAAATAGTGACCGCGACGAAAATACGGACGTACTTCGTTTCTTAAAATCGAACTTGATAAAGCATCGGTTAAAGCCCCTTCCAATCCGTAGCCAACTTCAATTCGCATTTTTCTATCGTTTTTTGCAACGAAAAACAAAACTCCGTTATCGTGTTTTTTTGTGCCTATTTTGTTTTTTTCTACTACTTCAAGCGTGTATTCTTCGAGTGGATAGCCTTCGAGCGAATTTATCATTAAAAATACAACTTGGTTCGATGTTTTATCTTCGAACTCGCGTAAAGCGTTATCGATAATTTTTTGTTGGATGGGGGTAAGGGTTTCTGTTAAGTCGTTACAATAATGGTGTAAAATTGGAATTTCTATTGCAAAAAGATTTTGAGTAGAAATTAGAAACAATAATAAGATTGGAAATAATTTCTTCATTAATAAATTTTTAATAAAAAATTGAATTTTTAAGTAAGGGAAATATAATAATAATCGCTGTTAATTTATATTTGAATTTCAGTGGCAATGTTCTAAGTTTATGAGAAAAAGTTTTCAATATTATATTTTTTTAGTTAGTGCTCAAGGAAAAAGAAATCGGCGTCCAGCAAAGTTATTGCCGGACGCCGTAGTAAGGCCAAATCTAAAACTGAACTTTCGGTGCTTTATTTGCTCCTTCCTCAGCAGTGAAGTATTGTTTTTCGCGGAAGCCGGACATATTTGCAATAATGTTTCCGGGAAATCTTCTGATACGTGTGTTGTATTCGCGAACAACTTCGTTGTAGCGTTTGCGCTCAACCGCAATGCGGTTTTCCGTTCCTTCCAACTGTGCCTGAAGTTGAAGGAAATTTTCATTTGCTTTTAATTGCGGGTATCTTTCTACGGTAACGAGCAAGCGGGAAAGGGCACTGCTTAAATTATTTTGTGCCGATTGGAATTTCTTAAAAGCTTGCGGATCGGAAAGCATTTCGGGAGTAAGTTTAATTTGATTTACTTTCGAACGTGCTTCGGCAACGGCGGTGTAAGTTTCTTTTTCGAAATTAGCAACACCTTTTACCGTATTCACCAAGTTAGGAATTAAATCAGCACGGCGTTGATATTGGTTTTCCACTTGGCTCCACGCTTTTGCAACTTCTTCGTCAAGCGTTACAAGCTGATTGTAAACACTTACCGCCCAAATTACAATGCTGATTAAAATAAGAGCAATTACCGCTCCTATTCCGCAGCCGATTGCCAGTCCTTTGTTTTTCATTTGTCTATTTCCTTTCTTTATTTTCTAATTTGTCAAACTTCTTGTCGGTGCAGGAATTCTTCCACCTCGATTTACAAAGCCGGAACTATCAAGTTCTCTTACCGGCATAATCGGTGCAAGTCCCAAAAGTCCGCCGTAATCAACAACATCACCAACTTTTTTCCCGTAAGCCGGAATAATACGAACAGCGGTGGTTTTATCATTAATAATTCCAATCGCCGCTTCGTCTGCAATAATTCCGGCAATGGTAGAAGCCGGAGTATCGCCCGGAATGGCAATCATATCAAGCCCAACCGAACAAACCGCTGTCATTGCTTCGAGTTTTTCGAGACTTAAATTTCCGCGATTTACCGCATCAATCATTCCTTGGTCTTCACTTACAGGAATAAATGCGCCGCTTAAACCACCGACGGAAGAACTTGCCATTAATCCGGCTTTCTTTACGGCATCGTTCAACATTGCAAGTGCAGCGGTTGTTCCGGGGGCACCAACATCTTCTACGCCCATCGCTTTTAGAATATCGGCAACGCTATCACCCAAAGCCGGCGTAGGTGCAAGTGAAATATCAACAATGCCAAACGGAACTCCAAGTTTTTTCGCTACTTCCCGACCAATTAATTCACCGGCGCGAGTAATTTTAAAAACAGTTTTTTTAATAATTTCTGAAAGTGCTTCCAAATCTACATTTCCGGCGGATTTTATCGCATCGAGAACAACACCGGGTCCGCTAATGCCAACGTTTAAGGTAACTTCCGGCTCCGAAACACCGTGGAAAGCACCGGCTACAAAAGGATTATCTTCAACAGCGTTTGCGAAAACTACAAACTTTGCACAACCAATCGAATCTTGTTCTTTTGTAAGTTCGGCGGTTTTCTTAATTACTTCCGCAGTTTTATTTACCGCATCGATATTTATTCCCGCTTTTGTTGAACCAACATTTACACTTGAACAAACTCGTTTTGTTTGCGAAAGTGCTATCGGAATTGCTTCAAAAAGTTCGCGTTCGCCTTTGGTAAAACCTTTTTGAACAAGAGCGGAAAAGCCTGCCAAATAATCAACACCTACTTCTTCTGCAGCTTTATCCAAAGTTTTGGCAAGTTCAATAAATTCGTAACGGTTTAAGTAATCAAACGGAATTGAAGCGGGCGTAATTGAAATGCGTTTGTTTGCAATTGAGATGCCGTAACGTTCTTCAATTTCGCGAGCAAATTTAACGTGGTTTTTCCCGTATCTTAAAATTTTATCGTAAACTTTTTCTTTTGTTACTTCAAGATTTCTATCTGCACAATCGCGAAGACTAATACCGAGCGTTACGGTTCGGATATCGAAATGTTCGATTTCCGTCATTTTTATTGTTTCGAGAATTTCGTCGAATTCGTAATTCATTTTTCCTCTCGTTAAAAAATTAAAATTTAGAATGGAAGTGTGAGTTAAATTCTGTGCATTTGTCTAAAAATTTCTTCGTGTTGTAAAAATATTTTGATATTAAGTTTTTCGGCAATTTCATTAAGTTTTGCGGAAAGTTCTTTAAGTGAATACTTGGAATTACTTAAATCAATAATCATAATGAGTGTGTAAAAATCTTCCATTATTTTTTGGGAAATATCACGGAGATCGCATTGAGCCTCGCTTAAAAGAGCGGTAATTTGTGCAACAACGCCCGGACGGTTAATTCCAAACGAAGTTAAAATTGCTCTATCAAATTTCTTTGACGACGCCTCTTCGTTAATTTTAAGTGGTTCGCCACCTTCAATTTTAGTAACTGCGTTCGAAACAATTTCTTTAACAAGCGCAGGGGAAGCCTTTTCTCCCAATTCGTTAATTGCTTCGAGTGTAATTTTGCGGATTTCTTCTTCGCTTAAACTCACGGCATTTCACCTTTGTAATTGTTTTGCAAATAATTCAAAAACCGATTTATCAATTTAACATTTTTTTCATTAGCAAACTTTTCGGCATTGTAAATATTACCTCTGTAAAATCGGAGCCAAAGTAAATCGCCGATTAAAAACCCTTCTAAAATTCTTCCATCGATAAATGCATCAGCGGTTACGTAAATCCACAAAGCGTTCCACGCCAATGACATTAATCCCGAAAAATATTCTTCGGTGTAAAATTGTCCTGCACCCGGGAAAATGTAAGATAAAATTTTCGCAGTTTTTACCGAGTAAAGGCTATCGGAGTACGCAGAAACAATTTTAGCTAAATCTGTTGCATTCGATTTTGTAAAATAGTTCGATGCCAAATTGAACGAACCGTTAAAAACATACGCCCAGCCTTTCCAATAGTTTATTTTATTGGGGGACGTGAATCCAGTCTCGATTTTATCCAATAAATTCAATGCTTTGTCGCTTTCTCTGGAAACAATAAACATTTTTGCGAGTTCTATTTCGGCAAGTTCTTTGTTTTCAATAGTTTCAGCCTCATCGAGTGCTTTATCGAAATATTTTTTAGATAGTTGGTAAAAGCCTCCATTTTTGTAAGCAATTGCAATTTGTAAATCGGAATGAAATTGAAATTGGTTTTCTTTATCGAAAAATTTCAATCTTTTATATTCGGTAATTGCTTCGTAGTAATTACCGGAAGAAAAAAGACTATCGGCAAAATGCTTTTGTAAAGCAAGATTTTTTACAGATACTTCTTGAGCAAGAAGCCGAATAGATACTGATAAAATTAGAGTAAAGATAAAAAAAATGATTTTTTTGAATTTCATTATATCAAGTTAATAATTGAAAAACATTTACATTTTATTTAGTTAATATAATTACTCAAAAATCAATTATTGCATATTTATGTGTTTATGTT
>CAYZGB010000073.1:0-10489 GCA_964477915.1 uncultured Melioribacter sp.
TCAATGGAACGCCGTTTACCCGGAATGGATACAAATGACGGTACTTTGGATTGGCATATTTTAGATCATCCTACTCCCGGTTATCAATGATGAATAGAATAGTAAAAAATATTGCTTTGTTTGTTTTGCTCATTTCGTCCATTGAGTTCGGACAATTTTATCGTACCGAAGCAATGGGGGATTTGCGTTTTGCAATTGACGATGTTGATTTAAAATTCGATCCGTTTATTATGGGCGGAAATCCTGCGTATCTTTGGATAAGTAGAAAAACACAACGTTTGGACATTACACAATTTAATCTCGGAGATTACGGAAATTACAGACGAAAATTTTCATCCGAAAAAAATCTAAACATTGGTGCAAATGTTTTGGGTATTCAGCCTCTCGGCAAGAGCGGAACATTTCAAGGAAAAGCAAATTATCTTTACAACAAACGCTTTAATGTTTACAGAACTCTAAAACACGATACTTACGCCGGCGAGGCTTTTTATTTTGCCGATACAACAACAGGCGATGTTGTTTACAACGGACCGCTTTTCGAATTTACTCACAGCTTACCGTTAACCGAAAAATTAAGTATCGGCGGAACTTTCGGTTACGGGCTTTTGAATGGATTGAAAAAAGTTTACACATACGGTGAAACGGTTTTGCGTAATGTTTATGGTAAAATCGGAATAACTTATGCAATTACGGATAAATTAGTTGTGGGAGCCGATTACGGAATAACAAATACGCAAGAAAGAATTGTCGCAAGCGATGTCAATTTGTTTACGGTTATTACGTATCAGTACCGAGGTGATACGCATAGAGTTCAATTAAGCGGTTCCAAACAGAAATATAAAATTACTAAAGAAGGAAATGTTTTTGGCGGTCAGCTTTACTATTTGCCGGATGAAAAAACTAAAGTCGGTTTAACTTTCGATTACAATTTAAGTTCAACAAAATCAATTTATCCCGTACAGGGAATGGAAACAACCGATGGATATTCGCAATTTGAAAATTATTCGGCTTTATTAAAAGCCAAAAGGGAAATTTCGCAGCATTTAAAACTTGCAATTATAATGGGCTACAGAAATAATTTTAGTTGGTCGAAAGCAGTCAAAACCGATTTATTAATATGGAAATGGAACTATTCTGATTTAAGAGCGGGTCTTGGTGGAAGTATTGAAAATGTTTTGCCAAACTTAAATTTCGCTGCTGAATATGTAATATCCAAATCTGCTGCTGATTCTTCGAAATATATTGACAATCGTTTTAATAATTTAAATTCGCTAAATCACGATTTTAGATTAGGCGGAGAATATAGATTATCGTCTTTTGCAATCAGATTAGGTTATACTATCTTAATTGGTGAACACGATTTTATTATTGGTGGAGATGATTTTTTGTTCCAAAAAATTACCGGAGGAATTGGATATTCAATTGTTAAAAATTTCGGAATTGAACTCTTCGGTTTTTACGGAAGTGTAAAAGATTCGTTGGAACGAAATCGTAATTATTGGAATATAAGTTTAAATTTTAGGTTTTATAATTTGAATTAGGAGGTTGAAATGAAAAAATTTTTACTTGTTTTAGTTTTATTTGTTATCGGGACAAATGCACAAACTTGGGAAAAAGTTCTTGATAACACATTTCCTCCTTTATCCGATATTTTCTTCTATTCGGAAAATCGCGGTTGGGTTTGCGGCAACAGCGGTTCTTTTGCTCAAACTACCGATGGAGGACAAACTTGGCTAATCGATGAGAATTTCCCAGGCACACACAGCCTTTATTCAATTTTCTTTTTAACAAAAATGGTGGGATATGTTGGTTCGTACGGTTCTGTTATTTACAAAACTACCGATGGCGGTGCAAGTTGGACTGAACAGTATATTGGAAATGATAATAACTTGAGTATCAAATCAATTTATTTTGGAAGTGATCAGCAAACCGGTTGGTGCCTTGCATCAAGTACCAGCAATAGTAAGATTTTTAAAACAACTGACGGAGGCACAAATTGGAGTGAGGTTTTTTCTGTTTCTACTGAAATTCAAAGTATGGCTTTTTCTTCACCTGGTCACGGAATTTGTACAGGGAAAAATCTTAAAATATATTACACTACCGACGGCGAAAATTGGCAAGCCGCAACTTCACCTTCACTTCCTCCAGGATATTCAAGAACGGATGTCCGCGGTGTTGCTATGGCAAATGATGATGTTGCTTATGCCGTAGGTTGGGGAACAAGAGCACTCGGGTTACAGCCAAGTATTTTACTTAAAACTACCGACGGCGGACAAACTTGGGATTATCTTTCGCAAGAACCGGAAAACAGACAATATGTTAATCTTTATACTGTAATAGCAATTGATGAAAATACGGCAATTGCCGGAGGTGGTTCCACATACGACGGTAGCGTTATAATAAAAACAACCGACGGCGGACAAAATTGGGTTCGTGTAAATGCTCCGTTCGGTTTTTCGGTTAAGGCACTGAATAAGATAGGAAACCGTATTTGGGGAACCGGTAGCGGTGGTGTTACAATTTATTCGGATGACGGTGGTGATAATTGGCAAATGGCAAATCAAATTCCGAGTACTTCACCTTGGGCTGGTTTTTACGATGGCAATAATCTAATGGCAGTCGGTGGTTACGGCGGTTTGTTATTGCTTTCGAAAGACGGAGGAAATACTTGGACGCCACATTATGCTTTCAATGACGGAGTTTGTCCAAGCATTCAAGATATTTTTTTCTTGAATAATAATGTAGGCTATTTGGCACGAAACAATCGTGTTGTAAGTAAAACAACCGACGGTGGTGAAACTTGGTTTACGATTATGCCCGATACTACAGATTCGAAAGTGGTTAATTATTGTGTTCAATTTTTGAATGAGAATGTAGGTTATGTTGCAGGAAAATCCGGTTCGCACGTTTCTGCTTTTTACAAAACAACCGACGGCGGGCAATCTTGGATTAAACAATTCGGAATTTTCCCGGAGAAAGTCAACGATCTTTACTTTTGGGATGAAAACACGGGCGTTATCGTCGGAGATAATTTAACGGCTTATTATACACTCGACGGTGCTTCTTCGTGGATTATGGCAACACTCAATGGTTCTGTTGATTCAGATGATGACTTAAATGGCGTTACATTTTACGATAATAATTTCGGTTTAGCTTATGGTGACGAGCTATTCAAAACAACGGACGGCGGACATACTTGGGATTATGTTTCGATCTCACCTTACAATATTGAAATTAAATCCGCATCGATTTTGGAAAATGAAAATCACTGGATTGTTGTAGGCAAAACGAAAGTTCTTGAAACTACTGATGGTGGAAATTCTTGGACTGATATTGCGGATTTATCGGTAATTACATCTACTCAACTTTACACCAGTTTTGCAGATAAAACAGGTCGCTACTGGGTAAGTGGCGGAACAAGTGAAATATATAAAACCGTCAATCCTGTTGGTGTTACTGCTGAAAATACCAATATTCCTAAAGAGTTTGTTCTTTATCAAAATTATCCTAATCCGTTTAATCCTACCACAACAATTAAATTTACTGTCCCCCGAAAATCTTATGTGAAATTAAAAATCTTTGATTCACTTGGTAAAGAGGTTGCTACATTAATCAATAAAAAACTTGAGTCCGGTACATATTCTATAAACTTCGATGCAAATAAATTTACGAGTGGAATTTATTTTTATTCATTGGTAGAAACAAATGAATTTAGTAATTTAAAATCTGTTAAGAAAATGATTTTACTAAAATAATAAGGAGTAATTAATGAAAAAATCTTTACTTATTGTTGTTGTTTTGCTGGCATCAAACTTAATTTTTGCTCAAACTGCAAAGGTATTTTTTTCAGAATACTTGGAAGGTACGAGCAATAATCCTTACAACCGTGCATTGGAAATTTATAACGGAGAATCAACGCCGGTTGATATGTCCGCATTTATTATTAAATCGGGTTACAGCGGAAATAACAACGAATGGAATGCTGAATTTTACACCTTTCCGGAAGGAACTGTTTTGCAACCCGGAGAAGTTTGGGTTATGGCAAATGACGGTGCAGTCGATTCAATTCTTGCAGTTGCAAATGATACGGTTTACTATCGTGATTATGGATACGTGATGGCTTTCAGTGGTGATGATACTCGAGGCTTGTTTCAAATAGTAGGTAGCGATACGGTATTGATTGATATTATCGGTACTTACCAGGAAGTTCCCGAAGGCGGAGGTTGGGATGTTGCCGGAGTACCTAATGCAACACAAGATCACACGCTTGTAAGAAAACCAAATGTAGCTCAAGGTACGACCGATTGGGCAGTATCTGCCGGTACAAACGAAGATGATAGCCAATGGATTGTATATCCAAAAGACACGTTCGATTATCTTGGTTGGCACAATGGACCTGTTGGAATAAATAACAATTCGGAAATAATTACCAAATTCGAACTTCAACAAAATTATCCGAATCCGTTTAACCCTTCAACAAAAATAAACTATTCGATACCGGAAAACAATTTTGTTACACTTAAAGTCTTTAATCTACTTGGGAAAGAAGTTGCAACGTTGGTTGACGAAAATCAAAATCGCGGTAATTATTCGGTAACTTTTGACGCAAGTCACTTACCAAGTGGTATTTATTTTTATACATTAAGCGTTGGAAATTTGCACGTTACGAAAAAGATGATGTTAATTAAATAATTTTATTCAACTAATAATAGGAGGAAGAATATGAAACGATTCTTCATTATTGTAACAATGTTCGTTTTGAGCTCAATGCTTGTTTGGGCACAAAATGGGCAGTTCAATTACGTATCTGTGGCTGGAGGGTCGAGCTCGGATTATGCATACGACTCATTCACAGATAGTGTAGGCAATACTTATGTTACCGGTAAATTCAAAAGCGACCCGATGGATTTCGGTAACGGAGTAAGCATCTCACCTTATGGAAATTATGATATTTATGTTGCAAAATTTGATTCTGCCGGAGTTGCACAATGGGCAGTTAACGCCGGTGGATCTATAGCAGATGAAGGTGATGGAATTACCGTGGATGACAACGGTAATGTCTTTGTAACCGGTGGTTTTTTTGGCACAGCATATTTTACCGATACTGATTCACTTGTAAGAGTTGGAAATAATTTTGATATTTTTGTCGCTAAATACGATAATGACGGAAATTTCCAATGGGTTAAACAAGCATATTCTGCAAGCGGTAAACAAGATAAAGGTACAGGAATTGTTACTGATCATGACGGTAATATTTATCTTACCGGTTATTATGGAGATAACGAAAGCGATACTTTATTTTACGAAGGTACGCCGGTTCTTTATTCATTTGGCGATCGCGATATGTTTGTAATGAAGTTAGATGCTGACGGAAACTTTGTTTGGGCAAACAGTGGTGGTAATATTTACAAAGAAGAAGGTAAAGCAATTACTATTGACGAAGACGGCTTTATCTATGCAACCGGTCATTACGATGATACAACTGCAACCTTCGGAAACTACACTTTACCTTATGTTGACGATAACGAAATTTATGTTGTAAAAGTTGATCCGACGAACGGTGCTTTTATTTGGGCAAAGGGTATAACAGGAAACGATAAAGATGGTGCTTACGGAATTTATGCTTCGACAAACGGACCCGATAGCGGGCTTGTTTTGGTAACCGGTTATTTTAAAGCAGATCTGGGAATTGGTAATTTTGTAGTAAATTCTGCTGGTTCTTACGACATTTATGCCGCTGGATTTAATGCGACGTCTGGCAATATTCTCGGTTTGTTTAGCTACGGTGGCGATGGAGAAGAAAAAGGTTATACAATAAAAATGGACCATCAAGGAATGATTTATATTGGTGGTTATTCTAAAAGTGATTTCGTAGTTGGTTCTGATACTGTTACTAACCTTGGTAAAAAAGACGCTTTGTTAATTAAATTTTATGGTCCAGAAGCCCAAACGATGTGGGTTAAAAATTACGGAGGTAATTCGGATGAATATGTAACCTCAATTGGAATGGATGCAAAAGGTAATATTTATCCTGTTGGTTATGTAAAAAGTAATCCGGCTACGTTTGATCCTATCCAAGTTTCAACCCACGGTAGTTACGATCTTTGGGTAGGTAAAATGAATTACACGGGAATTAATTGGCGAGTATTCTTTTCCGAATATATTGAAGGAAGTGGTAACAACAAAGCCCTCGAAATTTTTAATGCAACCGATAGCGATTTGGATATGTCAGATTATGTAATTAGGACCGGATATAATGGTAACGGTTGGACCGGTGTTTATTCCTTCCCCGAAGGAACAGTTATTGCAAGTGGTGATGTTTATGTAATTGCAAATGCCGAAGCCGACTCGGCAATTCTTGCAGTTGCAAACGACACTTTGCTTTATAACGAGCAAGGTTATTTAATGGCATTTAATGGTGATGATGCACGTGCACTTTGCCAAATTATTGATGGAGACACATTAATTGTCGATATTATCGGCAACCCTGATGAAGATCCCGGTTCTGGTTGGACTGTTGCCGGTGTTGAAAACGCAACAAAAGATCACACGCTTGTTCGTAAATCTAGTGTTTGTGAAGGAAATAATAATTGGGCACAATCTGCTGGAACAAATGAAGATGATAGCGAATGGATTGTTTATCCGAAAAATACATTTGATTACCTTGGAAGCCACACTTGTGGTCAAGGCGGAAGTGTTAATGTTACATTCCAGGTTGATATGAGCGTACAAGCGGAAATGGGTAATTTTGATCCGGCAACTGGTACAGTATCAATACCTGGCTCATTTAACGATTGGAATACCGAAGCAAATTATTTGTCTGATCCTGATGGCGATTTAATTTATTCAACAACAATTACATTGGATCCTAATACTTCGTATGAATACAAATATTTTGCAATGGGTCAATGGGAAACTGTTGACAACCGTCAATTAACAACAGGAACAGAAGATATTGTATTAGATCCTGTTTACTTTAATGATATTGATCAAGTTCCCCAAGGTGATGCTTCGGTTACCTTCGAAGTTGATATGAGATTACCTATGCGTCAAGGTGATTTGACACCCGGACAACAAGTATTTATTTCCGGTAGTTTCAACGGTTGGAGTACTGCTTCGAATGAAATGACGGACGCAGACGGCGACTCAACTTATAGCGTTACTGTTACAAATTTGCAATCAGGTGATGATTTGCAATTCAAATACATTTATTACAAGCAAGACGGCAGTGTACAATGGGAAAGTGTTGATAACAGACATTTCACTCCTGCTCCCGGTGATACAAATCATTATTTCGCATATTGGAATGATATTAATCCTGATGTGCAATTCGCCGATGGAGATATTACATTTAACGTTGATATGAGTGTAATGAGTGAAGTTGGTATTTTCGATAATAGCGTTGATACAATGTATGTTCGCGGTTCGTTTAATGGTTGGAGCCAAGATGACATTATGTCACAAGATCCTGTTTCACCTGATTTCTATTTCAAAACTGTAAGTTTCGTTCAACAACCTGTAGGAATGGATGTAGCGTACAAATATTATGTTAATAGCCACGATCCGCAAGGATTATGGACTGACGGCTGGGAACGTCCATTCAGTCAAGGTGGTGGTAACCGCGACATTGATTTTGAAGGACAACAAGGTCAACAAGTTGATCCGCAATATTATGATGACGTAAATCCTGATTGGGTTATTCCTGCTGGACAATCTGTTCAAATTACTTTCCAAGTAAATATGACAGATGCAGCTGATCCGAATATTCAAGTTCCGACGTTTAATCCTCAAACCGATACCGTTTGGTGGATTGCTGAACAACCTTCGTTTGTACGTACACAAGGTTGGGTTGATGAAGATAATATGAGAGTACTTATGCTTACGGACGACGACGGTGATATGGTTTACACAGGAACTCTTACAGTAAATGGACCTGCTTGGAACGGATTTGAATATCGTTACGCATTTACTCACGATGGCGGTACATTTACTCACGAGCCGGCCGGTTATGCCGATTTCGCTTATCGTGTTCGTTACTTGCCTATGACCGGTCCGCGTCAATTTGTACAACCTTACACGGCACCGCAAGATCACTGGACACCGCAAGAAGATAAATCCGATCAATGGGAAGAGGGTCCTGTAGTAGGTGTTGATGAAGGTTCGCAAACAGTTAAGAAATTCGAATTGCAACAAAATTATCCTAACCCGTTCAATCCTACTACTACAATTAAATTCTCCGTACCGAAAGATGGCGTTGTAACACTTAAAGTCTTTAACTTATTGGGACAAGAAGTTGCAACTCTTGTAAACGGAGAAATGACAGCAGGAAGTTATAAAGTTCATTTTGATGCCTCCAAACTTGGTAGTGGAGTTTATTTCTACACTTTACAAGAAGGCAATAACAAAGCAACGAAAAAAATGTTGTTGCTTAAATAATTTCTTTTTGTTTCTTTTTAAGAACGCCTCGTTTAATAAACGGGGCGTTCTATCTATTTATTGCTTATCATAAGGAATTCCAATGCAAAAGTTTAAGTTCAAAAAAAGGTTTAGATATACTAATACAATAAGAATAGGATTTCAGAGTGTTATTCTCCTATTATTAGTTTATGTTGCTCTTCGTCCGTTATTCGATGCCAATTATATTGCGGATTTCGAAGCATATTGTCCTTTTGGCGGTTTATCGGCTTTGATGAGCAAGCTACATCTCGGAAGTCTTTCATGTCAAATGGGCGAAACACAAATTTTTCTTGGAGTTACGCTTTTAATTGGTGCTGTTTTATTTGGCAAACTTTTCTGCAGTTATATTTGTCCGATAGGTTCAATTACCGAATGGCTCGGTAAAATAGGGGAGAAATATAATTTACGTTTTAAAATGCCTTCAATTGCCGATAGATGGTTGCGTATTTTCAAATATGCATTATTGTTTATATCGGTTTATATAACGATGAATACGAGTGAACTTTTTTGTAAGGAGTTCGATCCGTATTATGCAGTTGTTACAGGTTTCGGAAGTCGTGATATTGTTTTGCTTTATGCTGTTGCGGCATTAGTAATTACAATTTTAGGCTCAATTTTTTATCGTTTGTTTTGGTGTAAATATCTTTGTCCATTGGGAGCAATTGCAAATATTTTCAATAATTTTATTCCAACGCTCGGAGTAATTGTTACTTTTATTATTGCTCACATTATCGGTGTAAATCTCGGTTGGGAATGGCTACTTTGTGGTTTAGTAGTTGTAGGAGCATTTACTGAAATTGGTTTTATGCGTTCATTCGGAATAAATTTTACCAAAATAAAACGTTCGCCTACTACTTGTACAGTTTGCGGAATTTGCGATGATAAATGCCCCGAGGGAATTAAAGTTTCGGAATACGATGTTGTTAATCACGTCGATTGTCATCTTTGCACGGATTGTGTTTATGCTTGTCCTGTTAAAAATACCTTGTCGGTAAGCGGGAAAAACGGGACGAAATATTTGGCACCAATTGCCGTTGTTGTTTTAATTGCATTAAGTTTGGCTTTCTCAGGAAACTTTGAATTAGCAACACTTTCCGAACGATGGGGAAAATTCGATAAAATTGAAAACAAGATAGCAGTTTATAATCAAGCGGGATTAACATCGGTAAAATGTTTTGGTAGTGCAACATCGTTCAAAAATCAAATATCAAGAATAAAAGGCATTTACGGGCTCGATGCTTACGCAACTTCGCATACGGTTGATATTTATTACAATCCTGATGAAATATCTCCCGAACAAATTAAAAAGGCAATTTTTAAGCCGATTAAAATGCGAATAGGAAGATTAAACAAAAATATTGATTCACTTACCGTCGGTTTGTTCAAAATTGAAAAAATGTTCGATAGAACCGACCAAACAAATCTTGCCTATGCGCTATCGAAAGAAAAAGGAGTTTACGGAGTTGCGACTCAATTTGGTGAGCCTATTTCCGTTTACGTTTATTTTGATGATAATCAAACAACACCCGAAAATATTATTAAAGCAATGCGAGCAAAGGAAGTTGAGTTGAAATATTCCAACGGCAAGAAGGTTAACAAAGAAATTAATTTTGATGTTTACGACGAATATTCAATCAAAGGTAAAATTTCTGTACGTGAGTTTAATCGAGAAATGTTTACACCTTTTGCAAGAAGTTTTAATCACTATCGAAAATATAAACCAGAGCAATTACAAGTACTTATTTATCCGTTTAGGGAAGCATTAAATTCAACATTAAGACGAAGATTACCGTATCTTGTGAGTCATCTTTCGAATAATAAAGGAATTGTAAAATTTTCTACAAAATATACGGATAAACCGGTAGCACTTGTCTATTTTGACCCGACGAAAACGAATATTGACGAAGTTAAGAAAACTATTTCCGCTTCGAAATTAAAAGTTCATTTTAGGGACGGAAGTGTTAAGGAAGTTGAAAATCCCTATAAATCAAAACCGGAAGGGGAAATTATTACCGCTTCGGAACTCGGGAAA